>NZ_CALDKF010000035.1 GCF_937898925.1 uncultured Methanobrevibacter sp. | reverse complement strand
ATCACATTATTAATAAATCATATTAATTTATATTTATTATTTTTATTTAATATATAATTGATTATTGCTCCACTCATTCAATGTCTGATTTTTTAGATTTTTCAAAAAATTGATTAAAAAAATCATGATTTATCAAATTCCTTTTGCAATGATTAGAAAAGAATTTTTAACATAATATGATTTAACATAGATAGGTTATTATATTCAAAAATCTAAAATATTCTTAAGAAAGATTTTTAAAAAATGATGTTTATGTTTGATTTAGTATATTTATTAAATGAAATTGACAATATTATGTATTTTCCTATTTTAATTATTGTCATGGCTTTAGCTGGGTTGTACTTCACTATCTATACTAAGGGAGTGCAGATCAGATTATTTCCCGAATCCCTAAGGATATTGTTTGAAAGGCCGGCAGATGATTCTGTCTCTTCCTTGCAAGCGATGCTGGTATCCACTGCATCAAGGGTTGGAACCGGTAACATTATAGGAGTGTCTACAGCAATTTGTCTCGGTGGTCCTGGGGCGTGCTTCTGGATGTGGGTAATGTGTATCATCGGTGCATCTTCTGCATTCATTGAAAGTACTTTAGCTCAAATCTATAAAAGATTAGATTCCAATGGCCATATGTATGGAGGTCCCGCTTATTATATTGAGGAGGGATGGAAAAAGCCTAGGATAGCTATTCTCTTTTGCATATGTTTAATTGCCACCTATGCAGTAGGATTTAATCTCTTGTGTTCTTACAACCTTCAATCCACATTCATTGAGTATTCATTTTATAATCCATCAAGTACTCCAATCATGATAGGCGCTGCACTTGCTATCATAACCGGGTATTGCCTTCTTGGAGGAGGCAATAGGATTGTTAGGGTTACAAGTACAATCGTGCCACTTATGGGTGTTTCTTATATTTTTGTAGCTTTAATTGTAATCCTATTGAATATCCAAAATGTTCCTTCCATGTTCCTCTTGATTTTCCAGGACGCATTTAATTTCACTTCAATAGCAGGAGGTTTTGCAGGATCATGTTTGGTTTACGGTATTAAAAGAGGATTGTTCTCAAACGAAGCAGGTGTAGGTTCTGCTCCAAACGCTTCAGCTTCTGCAGATGTATCACATCCTGCAAAACAAGGGCTTGTGCAAACATTGTCTGTTTATATAGACACCTTGCTTTTATGTACAGCTACTGCACTTATGTGCTTGTCCACTGGAGTTGCAAGAGATGTGTCTGTTTCCGGTGCTCCATATGTGCAAAACGCCATTTCCTCAGTTTTTGGCACTGCTGGACCTATGTTCATTACAATCGCAATGGTTCTATTTGCATTCACAACATTGATTGGAAATCTCTATTATGTTGACAATGCATTGATCTTCTTAAATAAAAAGAAAGAGCCTTCCAGGAACTTCATGAGAATATTCCATATACTTGCTACAGTGATTGTTTTTGTTGGAGCTATTGTTCCTATGGATGTTGCTTGGGCTATGGCTGACATCACAATGGGACTTATGACACTTATCAACCTGCCGACTTGTGTTGCTATGGGTAAGGTTGCAATAGATTGTCTAAAGGATTATGAGCATCAGAAGAAACTTGGAAAAATCCCTCTTTTCAGGGCAAGTAATATAGGCATCACTGATGAAAATAATTTCTGGAATTGATCATCTTTTCCAGAACTCTTTTTTTATTTTTTATATTCTATTTTTTATATTCTATAATGAATGTTTAATTTTAAAAAAGTAAACTTTATATGTAAGAAGAATAAAATAACTTATTGTTACTAAAACTTTTTAGATAATTTAACTAAATCCTATGGAGGGATTATATGGCATTTAAAGATTTATTTAAATTCAAGCAAGGAGAAACCACATTCATTTTTGTAGGTGGAAAAGGTGGAGTTGGAAAAACTTCAATCTCTTCAGCTACTGCATTGTGGTTAGCAAATCAAGGAAAGAAAACATTAATCGTATCAACCGATCCTGCTCATTCATTATCTGATTCATTAGAGGTAAGCATTGGACATTATCCTGTTCAAATCAATGAAAACCTCTTTGCTGTCGAAATCGATCCGGATAAGGCAATGGAAGAAAAGCAAAGAGCATTAGAAAGCCAAAAGTCTGTAGCAAGTCCTGACCAATTGATGGGTCTTGACTTTTTAGGTGAGCAAATGGATTTGGCTTCAGCTTCTCCTGGTGCTGATGAAGCAGCTGCATTTGAAGTGTTCTTATCTGTGATGACTTCCAATGAGTATGATGTTGTAGTATTTGACACTGCGCCAACTGGTCACACTTTAAGATTGCTTTCATTCCCTGAAATCATGGACTCTTGGGTAGGAAAACTAATGAAAGCCAAAGCAAAATTAGGCACTGCAGCAAATGCATTGAAGAATATCATCCCATTTATGGATGCAGCAGATGACATGCAATCCAGCAAGGAATTGGAAGAGACCAAAAAGCAAATTGATGAAGCTAAAGCAGTTCTCTCTGACCCTGAAAGAACCACATTTAAGATGGTTGTCATTCCAGAGGAAATGTCTATTTATGAATCAGAAAGAGCTATTGAAGCATTGAATAAGTATGACATTACAACTGACAGCATCATTGTAAATCAGGTCATGCCAGACATTTCAGATTGTGACTTCTGTCATTCAAGATACATGTTGCAGCAAAAACGTCTCGCACTCATAGATCAAAAGTTCAAGGATCAAGTCGTTGCAGAAGTTCCTTTATTCAAGGATGAGGTTAAAGGACAAGAGAAATTGTTAAAATTAGCTGAAATCCTTTATGAAGGAAAGGACAATGATGAAGTCCAACAGAATGTAATTCAGTTGTAATTACATTCCTAATTTTTTTATTTTATTAGCTTGGTTTGCAAACACAGTATTGGCAAGTGTAATAATCTTTAGCAATCTTTGATTGCTCTTCCTTAATGTCGCAATAGTATACTGTTTCACCATTTTCTTCTTTAGCAAATACAGTTTTTCCATTGTGCATATCTATTCCAATTGGATGCAATGGCCTTTTTGCAATCAGACTTAAGTAAATGCAAGTATAGGTTATGAATCTTTTAAATTCCTCTTCACTTTCAGGGGAGCATCCTTCAAAGAATCTGCCCAATTCATCTTTAATGTCATTTACCAATTTTTCATCGATTTCTATATTGCTCGCATCATTCTCATCAATATTCAATTCCATAATCTCATTATAGTTTTGAATATGGAAATTGGCACGTAGTTTTGATGTTTGATCAGTGTTTTCATCCCTTGCTCTTTCCTCAAATGGGGCAATGTCAAAATCCTTTATGTTTTCCTTTATTTCTTCCAATAAGTCTCGTGCTTTCATTTCAATTCCTCGTATCTAAAGCATTCATGAATATGATTATTTATTACTCCAATTGACTCCAAGTAGGAGTATATTATTGTAGTTCCAACAAATTTCATTCCCCTTTTCTTCAGATCCTTAGCTATTTTATCTGAAAGGGAGGAGTTTGTCAGATAGTTCTCTTCTGTATCAATCAATATTTGATTGTCTGTAAAGTGCCAGATGTAGTTGGAGAAAGAGCCGTATTCCTTTTGTATTTCAATAAAGATCTTTGCATTGTTGATTGCAGCATTTATCTTTCCCTTATGTCTGATTATTCCTGCATTATTTCTGAGCTCTTCTATCTTCTTTTCATCGTAAGCAGCTACTTTTTCAACGTCAAAGTTATCAAAAGCTTCTCTAAAGTTCTCTCTTTTCTTTAGTATTGTAATCCATGCAAGTCCAGCTTGAAATGACTCAAGTACAAGCAGCTCGAACAGTTCTTGGTCATCGTAAGTTGGGACTCCCCATTCCTCGTCATGATACTTTACATAGATTTCCTCTACATCTTCAGCCCAAGGGCAACGTCTTTTTGTCATGGAATCACTTTTTTCAATTTTACTTAATTAATATTTTTATAGTTTAATTCTATTTACCTATTGTTATTTTTTTAAAATTATTTATACTAAAAAACTATAATGATTATTATATGTTGGTTAATGCGGATTTACATACTCACAGTTGCTTTTCAGCAGCCACTTCAAAGGATATGGTGATAAACAATATAGCTCCAAAATCCCGTGAAAAGGGATTGAACCTAGTTGGAACTGGAGATGCTTTCCATCCAAAATGGCTTGATATTGTAGCCGAAAGCACAGAATATAAAGGGGATGGAATATACTCCCATAAGGATTGTGATTTCATCTTGACAACTGAAGTTGAAGCTCAGCACAAGATTCACCACGTGATCATTTTGCCGAATATTGAAGTTGCTCGTGAGCTTTCAGAAAAACTTGTCTCTCCAAACAAGTATATCGATGGAAGGCCAAGAAGCCCTTTAAGCGGTGCTGAACTCTTTGAGCTCGTAAAAGAGTATGATTGCATGATCGGTCCAGCTCATTCATTCACTCCTTGGACAGGAATGTATAAGACCTATGACAGCATTTATGACTGTTATGAAAAGGCACCTGATTTCGTTGAATTGGGGTTATCTGCAGATACAGATATGGCAGATACTGTAAAGGAACTCGCCGATTTTGTATTTTTAACCAATTCTGATGCTCATTCACCATGGCCTCATAGATTAGGTAGGGAATTCAATCAGATAGAGATGGAAGACATTTCTTATACATCACTTCAAAAGGCACTGAAGAACAAGACTGTTAAGGCAAATTACGGGCTTCTTCCCAATTTGGGAAAGTACCATATGACTGCATGCACAAAATGCTATAAGATCATAGACCCTGAGATAGCAAAAGCCAATGGAATGAAATGTTCCTGTGGTGGCAGGATCAAGAAGGGAGTTGATTTCAGAATAAGTGAAATAGCTGATTATAAGGAACCTCATCATCCAAGCCATAGGCCTCCATATGTTCATCTGATGCCTCTTGCTGAAATAATCAGCATGATTTATGACAAAGGGATTACAACAAAAACAGTTCAAGGGGTTTGGCAGAAATTGATTGATGCATACGGTCCTGAAATCGATGTTTTAATAAACACTCCATTAGAGGATATTTCAAAAATAGACGATAAGGTAGCCCTTGGAATAGAAGGATTCAGGAATAAGACATTAAATGTTGTTCCTGGTGGCGGGGGCAAATATGGTGAAATATCTTTCAATGAGGACTTTAAGAAACCGGAGAAGTCTGAAAAAATAGTCACTTTAGATTATTTTTAAAAAATTCTTGAAAATAGTGAGTATTAATTATTAATGCCTATTAAAAATTAGTTAATTTCTCTTTTTAAAAGCAGGCTTGGCGGGATTTGAACCCGCGGTCTTTAGATTAGGAGTCTAACGCCTTATCCAAACTGGGCTACAAGCCTATATCATTTCTTAAACTGCTTAAGATATCTTAAGTAGTCTTCTTTTGTAATTATAATAAAAATAGTAAAAATAGTAATAGAGCGGACCCGCCGGGATTTGAACCCGGGACCTTCGGATTAGAAGTCCGACGCCCTGTCCAGCTAGGCTACGGGCCCTATATACAACATTTAATATTATGTTTATTATGATATATAAAACTATCGTAAAGAATACTCTTTTTTTAAATTAAAAATTCTAATAAGTTTAAATTGATAAAACTGTTTTTTAATAAAATGATTTATGAAAACAAATGTAATAAAATGAAATAAAAAAAGAAAATAAAAACTAAAAATTAAATTAATTTAAATTTTAATTTTTTTAGCATTTATTCTTGTATAGTTCAACACTGTTTAATTTTAGAATATTAATTTTTTTAATCACTTATTGGCTGTTGGTCTCGTTATCTGAGTCATCGCTTGAGTCAGTGCTGTTACCTTCTTCAGGTACAACTTCGTCACTCCAAGCACCTTCTAAAACTGTTCCAGTACCAGATCCAACAAGCACATAACCAGTACGGCCTTTAGCATCTTTTAAAAGGCAAGTGTAATATCCATGAGAATTGTATTTTACACTGTAACACCAGGAACCTTCCCATCCTTGAGCTTCAGCAATCTTTTTAGCTTTTTCAGGGCTTACGTTATGCTTGCCTGAAGAACTTGAGCTAGAGCTTGAGCTGCTTGAGGAGCTGCTGGTTCCACTGCTTGAACCGCTATTGTCACCAGTTCCGGAACCGTTTCCATCTAAGCCAGTAGAATTATTTCCTATTCCTGTGTTTCCTTGATCATCCGGTGTAAAACCTGAAAGGTCATTGAATACACTATTGCTATCATTTGTTAATCCATATGCAGTTACTCCTGCAGCAATACACAATACGATAACAACAGAAATAATAATGCTTGAATTGTCCATATTTCCACCTCTTTTAGAATATCTTAAAAGATTTGCAATAATTTTTATAAAATTTCCATGAATGTAATATTTGTAAAATCACTTCATCAATTTTTTAAATTGATAATATAGTATATTTTAGTAACAATATATTATAAATTTATTCATTTTTATAGACTTTTCCCATTTAAAAATAGATTTAATCCTATAAAAATTTTTTTTTTAAAAATAGTAATTAAAAAGTTAAAAAATAAGGAATAAATAGGTGTTATTCCTCAAAAATAAAGTTTATACTTTACCTAAGTTTTCACCAGAGTAACTGATTGCAATTGCGTCAACAACAGTTCCATTTGCATCTGAGATATAGCAGATGTATTGAGTTCCGTCATCCTTAACGTTGCTGACATATGCTCCTGCTTCCCCGATAAAACTTGAAGCAACTGATTTAGCTTGGTCAGGACTTATTTTAGTTTGGCCTTGTCCACCTGAGTTTCCGGAATTGCCTCCAGACCCTGATCCTGAGCCGGAACCAGACCCTGATCCTGAGCCAGAGTTACTACCTCCATTAGAGTTTGTTCCACCGCTACTGCCGCTGGAACCTGAACTGCCTCCGTTAGAAACATCTGAGCCAGTTCCATCACCTGAATTATCACCGAACAAATCGCCAATTCCATTATCTCCAGAACTTGTACTGTCTGGTGAGAATCCGGTTAAATCATTGAATACTGCATTATCGCCTTCGCTTATTCCATATGCAGTTACTCCTGCAGCAATACATAAAACAATAATTACAGATATGATTATGTTTGAATTGTCCATTCTTTCACCTCCTTCAATTAGAAGAATTTTATAAATTTGAGTTAATTGGCTTTTTTAAATTTAATTAAAAAAATTATACAATTGTATATTATTATTGTACATTATCTTAAATATATCTTTTCCTAAAAATTTTTAATTCTTCCACAATTTTTCAATAAAAAATCTATTTTTTCATGCGAAATTTTCTAGTCCTTTTTGCCAAAAAGTAATACTTTTTATATAAAAATTCATAAAAAATTGAAAAATTTATCATCATATATTTATCATGATTTATCATTTTTATTTTTTAGCTTAACCTAATTAATTGATTTTATATCGTGCCTATGGACTTGTTTTTTTTGAATTTTCAAGAATTCTTAACGAATTTTTGATTTTTCGTCTAAATTTAGGCAAACCTAATAAATAAAACTATTTAAATGTTTCTTTTTGATTTTAAAAGTTTAATTTATATTACTTTAGTATTATATATTAATAATGTTAGTTTCTAACTTTTAAAATTTTAAATAAAATAAGAGGTGACACATTTGAGCGATAAAATAGTTATATCCCCAACATCTCGTCAAGAAGGTCATGCGGAATTAGTCATGGAAATTGACGATGAAGGGATCGTTACCAAAGGTAGATACTTCAGTATCACACCTGTCAGAGGCTTAGAGAAAATGGTTACAGGTAAAGCACCTGAGACTGCACCAGTTCTTTGTCAAAGAATCTGTGGGGTATGTCCAGTACCTCATACAATGGCATCTGTTGAAGCAATGGATGACTCTTTAGACATTGAAATTCCAAAAGCAGCTGCATTGTTAAGAGAATTAACAATTGCATCTTCTAACTTAAACAGTCATGCAATTCACCATTTCTTAGTTGCTCCTGACTTCGTGCCTGAAGATCTTTTCAAGACTGCAGTAGACAGTGTTGGAACAATTAGGAAAAACGCACAATATGTTGTAGATATGGTAGCTGGTGAAGGTATCCACCCATCTGATATCAGAATCGGTGGTATGGCAAGAAACTTATCTGAACTTGCACGTAAAAAATTATACACCAGACTCAAAGCATTAGTTCCTGTTGTAGACAACCACGTTGAATTGATGACCAACTTAATCCTTGAAAAGGACATTCCTGAAGGATTAGGTGCAATCACTGCTCCTGTATTTGCAAGTGACGTCATTTACGGTAAAAGAGAATTCTTCGATCTTGACAGATTCACTGAAATTGTACCAGAATTATGGTATGATGACCCAGAAATCGGTAAAAGAGCATGTACTACTGTACCATTATACGATGGTTTAAACGTAGAAACTGGTCCTAGAGCAAGATTAGATAAATTCCAAGGCTACAAAGAAAAAGGTGTTGTAGCTCAACACTTAGCTAGAGCTCGTGAAATGAAAACTTACCTTTCCAGAGCTATTGCTATCTTAGATGAATTAGACACTGCTGCTAATACCCTCGCAGATTTCGACCCAAGAGGAACCAACAAATTAGGTATCGGTGTAGTAGAAGCTCCTAGAGGAACTGATATTCACATGGCACAAGTAAAAGACGGAAAAACCGCTTTCTACAGTGCATTAGTACCAACTACTTGGAACATCCCAACTATGGGTCCTGCAACTGAAGGATTCCATCACGAATGGGGACCTCACGTAATCAGAGCTTACGACCCATGTTTATCTTGTGCAACTCACGTAATGGTAGTTGACGACGAAGATGGATCAGTTGTTAAAAACGAAATGGTGAGAATTTAATTTTATAGATTTTAATAGAGAGGAATATCATGCCTTATGATGCAGGAAGATTAGTTGTTGGATGTGGAAACGTATTGTTTAAAGATGACGGTTTCGGTCCAATGGTTATTCATGCTTTAGAAGATTATTTTAAAGAAAATGATATTGAAATGCCGCAAGACACTCAGTTCATTGATGCAGGAACCGGGGCGACTCATTTCATTTTTTCCATGCCTGATGATAATTGGAAAAAAGTTATTGTAGTTGACGTGGTTGAATGGAATGCTGAACCAGGAACCCTTAAGATTTTTTCACCTTATGACATGCCTAAAGGCAAATATGAGAACGCTCATACTTGGCCTGTAGAAGAACCACTTCACGATTTAGTGGATATGGGCATTGAGGTAGTCATTGTAGGATGTAAACCGGCAGAAATCACTGCACCAGATGTTGATATGGGCTTAACAGAGCCAGTGGAGGCGGCTATTCCAAAAGCTATTGAAATGATATTAAATGAACTTTAAAGGGGTTTAGCAATGCTTGATGGATTAAAAAACAAATTAAGAAAATTTTTAGGCCTTGAAGCTAAACCGGATGCAGAAGATGATGAAGCAAAAGCTAAATTAAAACAAGAAATTAAAAGCGAAGTAGAAGCTCAATCAAAGCCTGCTGAAGAGGCGAAGAAAGCAGCTGATGCTGCAGCTGAAGAAGAGGCTAAAAAACAAGCAGAATCATCTGAGCAAATAAGTAAAGAATCTTCAACACAGGAGGTTGAAAAAGTGGCTGACAAACCAAAAATAGGATATATTCACATGAGTGGTTGTACTGGAGACGGTATGTCATTAACTGAAAACTATGACATTCTCTCAACCTTACTCACTGATATGGTGGACATTGTTTACGGAACAACTTTAGTAGATTTATGGGAAATGCCTGAAATGGATTTAGCATTAGTCGAAGGGTCTGTCTGTTTACAAGATGAACACAGTGTAAAAGAACTTATGGAAGTAAGAGAAAAATCAGGATTAGTTTGTGCATTTGGATCTTGTGCTATGACTGGTTGTTTCACCCGTTATGCACGTGGTGGACAATTAGCTCAACCAAAACATGAATCATTTGTACCAATTTCTGACTTAATTAAAGTAGATTGTGCTATTCCAGGATGCCCAGCATCCCCTGAAATTATTGCAAAAGTAGTTGTTGCATTAATTAACGGTGACATGGATTACTTACAACCTATGTTAGACATGGCAGCATGCAACTTAGCATGTGGTTGTGACTTACAAACCAACGTTGTAAGCAAAGCATTATGTACTGGTTGTGGAACTTGTGTATTAGCATGTCCAACCAGAGCTCTTGAAATGGTAGAAGGTAGACCATCCCACAACAAAAACAGATGTATTAAATGTGGTGCATGTACTACTCACTGTCCAAGAACCTGGTTCCCTGCTGAACAAATTAAAAAGGACTTAGGATTATAGGAGGAAGTAAAATGGCATTCGGTACATATAAAGAAGTAGTATCTGCAAGAGCTACTGACAAAGCAATCCAAAAAGTCGCACAAGATGGTGGAATCGTAAGCGCATTATTATGTTACGCTTTAGAAGAAAACATCATTGAAGGAGCTATTGTTGCTGGAGATACTGAAGACGCATGGAAACCTGAACCAACTATTGCAATGACTCCAGAAGAAATCATTGCAGCAGCAGGTACCAAATACACCTTCTCTCCAAACGCAATCAGACTCAAAGAAGCTGTAAGACAATACGGTCTTGAAAAAATCGGAACTGTAGGAACTCCTTGTCAAATTATGGGACTCAGAAAAATGCAATCCTACCCATTTGCTACCAGATTTGTAGCAGATAAACTAGCATTAATCATTGGTATTTTCTGTATGGAAAACTTCCCAAGAGATTCCTTAAAAACCTTCGTAGAAGGTAAAATGAACTCTTCCTTAGAAAATGTTAACAAAATGGACATTGGTAAAGGAAAATTCTGGATTACCGATCCTGAAAAAGAATCTGGACTTGCATTAAAAGAAACCCATGGATACGAACAAGCTGGATGTAACATCTGTCTCGACTATGTTGCAGAATTAGCTGATGTATCTACTGGATCTGTAGGTTCCCCAGATGGCTGGTCCACTGTATTTACCAGAACTGACAACGGAGCAGACATCTTTACCGCAGCTGTTGAAGCTGGAGTAATCGAAACCAAACCAATGGATGATGTAAAACCTGGTTTAGAATTACTCGAAAAATTAGCTAACGGTAAAAAGGACAAAGGTAGAAAAGAAATCGAAAGAAGAGTCAACATGGGACTTCCAAGTCCTTTCTAAACTCTTTCTTTTCTTTTTTCTTTTTACTTTTTTTAGGCTATTTTTAAATGTTCGTATGTTTATTAACTAATTAATTCCATATAATTTTTTACTATTTTTTAAACTTGAACAAAAATTATCTTTTTTTAGAATTTTATCAAATGATTAATATATAATAAAATAAAAAATTTAATATATATTATAAATTTTATTTGTTAAAATCTAAATTTGATTTAAGATATTTTGGTGGAATTATGAAAAAATTAAGTAAATTTTGCATATTGTCAATTATTTTGATTATTTTAAGCATTTCCTGTGTGAATGCTTCAGATTTAGATTGTGATAATATTCAAATCAGCGAAAGCAATTCTCAAGAGATTTCTATTGATGAAGTTTCTGCTATTTCGGATTCTACCCAAATATCTGATGAAGAAAATGAAAATAATATTTCTAATGAAAATGTTGGATTGATTGGAGAGGATAATAAAAATATTGAAAATGTTTTATCTGCATCTAGTGGAACTATACATAAGGTAAGCCCTACCAATTATACAAAATATTTTAATAATAATGGATATGTTAATACAAACATCGTAAAGTCTGGAGATAGTATTGATTTATCCGGTAAATTCAATAAACGAAATTTTACATTTACAATTCCATGTTCAATTACAAGTAGTGCAACCGATGCTTATCTTACCAATTGTGTAGTTCAATATTTGGATATAAACTCTTCTATATACTCAAATGTTTCCAATTTGAAGTTTACTGTAAATATTGAAAAGCATCCATCTGTTTATATAGTTCGTTCAAGCCATATAAACGTTTTTAACTGCACTGCTTATTCTACAGGTGCAAACAGTAATCCAACTCTTTTGGTAGGTTCCACCTACTGCAATATACATGATAATGTTTTTGAAACCACATTTACAGGCTATATGAATGCTTCCTGGAAACGTGCAGGGATTTTGCTAGGAGAATCCCATTACAATAACATCTATTCTAATTTTGTAACTGTCAAGGATTCAAATGGTATTTACCTAACAACTTATGGATTTGAGAAATCCAATTACAATAATATCTATAATAACACTATCAATTCATCTGCAGTCAGTGAACAGACAGGGTTGCCTAATCCTTCAGCATGGGCCTATGGCGTTCATATTATGGGGGATTACAATACAGCTATAAACAATACGATTTATCTTATGTTTAGAGGGGTGGATTCAGAAGGTAGCTTCAATCAGATTATAGGAAATAATATTTATGCTTTGGCTGGAAGCTATTATGAAGGAAACAATGGAACAGATGGTGGAGAGTATGGTATTCATGCATCCTATGACAACATAATCATAAACAATACGATTCATGACTGTAAAATAACAGGGGCTGCAATTTATGTTGCAGTGAACAATACTGTTGAAGGAAATCAGATTTATAACATTCAAGGTGAACATGGTATTGAATTAGGTTTTACAGCCTCAAATTCTCTAGTATATAATAATAGCATCTCCCTCATTTCTGGTAATGGGATCTTTCTTAAAGGTACTTTAGTCAATACAAGTTTGGATAGCAATATTATTGCAACAGAAAATGGTACAGCTATTTTGATTAAAAAACAGACCAATTCCAAAAATCCTGACAATATCACTATTTCCAATAATGTTCTATTAGAAATCAATAAGGCATTTATTGATTATAAAGATGTGGAATCAAAGGCAAATATCACTCTATTCAACAATAGCCTTATGGTTGTAAACAGCACATTTTTCAATATATTTGATTCATATGGAAACTTAAAGGATATAAAGATAAATAATATTATCTTTAAAGGGGAGTTCTCCAATTTAAATGTTCCTCAAATCAGTATAAATGAGAATATTTCATTGATTGGTCAAAGCTCAAATATCATTGATGTCCAATTCATAATCAATTCAAGCAACATTAAAGTTGAGAATCTAAAAATCACCAATAATCAAAAAGGAGCATTTAAATTCAATGATGCTCAAAATATCAGTTTCTTAAACAATTCAATTAAAATCAATTCTCCAGATTATGCTTTGACTTTAAATAGTTCAAAACTAATTATTGAAGATAATATAATCACAATAAATGGGAACTGTCCAGCTATTTTAAATGACAATGGAAGTTATATTCTATTTGGAGAAAATATAATCAATACCCTCTCTGATTTGGAAATTCTGTCCCTTCATGATTCCATTGTAAAATATACCATATATATCCTTAATAATGAAAATTATGTTGAGTTCTTCAATCCAGATGGGACATTCTCTGACGACTGTGAAATAGGTATTGGCGATAATTTAAAAATAGCCAATTTAACTAACAAACTTATTCGAATAGACATTCCATTAGTTATCAGTGCCTTCCAGGCATCTATATTAGATAATTGCACAATTATTTTAGAGGATAGCGCATCTAGTACCAATATTAGCAATTTAAGATTCAAATTAGAAAATGATTTGAATAAGGAATTTTCTTTCATTATAATTAAGGATGGTGTGTCCGATTTAACAATTAGGAATAATCACTTTAATGTTAGTGGAATTGGTGGAAATGTTCCATTAAATGCTATTAAACTAATTGGCAGTGATTACAGTGCCAACAATATTAAATTGCTAAATAATGTCTTTAACTTAAATGCAGATTTGGTGTCCATTGCAGCTATCAATGTAATGAATGAGGAATTATACAATTATGAGGACATTACAAATGGATTAGATATTTCAAATAATAACATTTCTATTTATAATAACCGTGAAGATGGGCTGTCCTATGGAATCAATGTGAAGAATTCAAATGGTTTAAATATTTTAAACAATAACATTTCTTCAACTGCAAATAGTGCATTTGGCATTTATCTTGATAAGATAAATAGTTATAGTTTAAAGAATAATTTTATTAGTGCAAATGGGTTTAATTATCAAAGATTTATTGATTATATCATTTCGACTGATTCTTCTGCAGAATTTGATGTTAAAAATTATGTCTATGAGAATTTTTCAAATATGGATGCAGCTATTTTCGCTAAAAACACTCAAAAGTCCACTATTAAGAATAATCAGCTGTATGAAAACGATGCTTTGACAAGTGTTGTTCATTCCAATAATCCTTCAAAGGATATTCAAAATATTATTGATAGTTCATTTAGCGGAGATACAGTTTATTTAGGAAACAATATTTATATTTTAAAAGATTCTATAATTGTCAGCAAATCCATTAATTTGATTGGAGGATTTTTATTGGATAATATTGTTTCAAAAGATTTGGTCCAATCAACTAATCCTTTATTTAATGTATCTGGCCAATCTACAGTTAATTTGCTTAATATGACTGTAATATTGGATAATGATGATTTATTTGTTTTATCCTTATTGAAGAATTCAACTAATCCAATAGAACTTGATTATCCGATTATCAATATTAAATATAACAATTTCTTAAGGAACAGCAATGATGTAGATGGTGAATCAGTCAGTTTAGTCAAATCAATTGCAGAAAGACCATTGATGAAACCTTTGAACAATATTATTATTGAAGACAATAATTTGATTGATGATATGAATCAAATCAGGCATTACCTCTTTGATGATTCCAGTTCCAATGAGATCAATTTCAATAATGGCATTAAGACAGTCATTGTTTCCAATAATCTCGTTTGCACTGCTTTGGATAAGGATAATTATGAAAATACTCTAAGATACTTTGAACTAAAGTTATTGGATGCAAACAATAAGCTATTGTTGGGTAAATTAATTCATATATCTTATAATAATGCTATTTATGATTTTATCAGTGATTCTAATGGTATAGTAAAGCTTTCAGTAAGTATTAGCGGTTATGGGATTTATAATCTCCAAATGAGTTTCCATGGCGATAATGATTATTGCGCTTCATTTTCTAGTGCTAAGTTGACTGTTAATAAGCAAAAAGCAAAATTAACTGCACCAAACAAATCTTATTGGATAACTGCAAACAAATACTTAAAGGCTACATTTAAAGATATGAACGGCAAGCCAATCAAAAACAAAAAGATTAGTTTTATTCTAAACGGAAAAACTTATAATGCATATACCAATTCAAAAGGAGTGGCATCTCTAAAAGTTAAAATAAGCACTGCTAAAACATATAGGGTTACAGTAAAGTATGCTGGAGACAATGTTTATAGTCCAATCAGCAAGTCTTTCAAGGTTTATATTAAAAAGATCAAGACAAAGATTTTAGTTAAAAACAGATCATATAAAAAATCTAAAAAGATTAAAAAGTTAACTGCAACATTAAAGACAAAAAGCGGAAAGGCCATTAAAGGCAAGAAGCTTATTTTCACTGTAAATAAAAAGAAATATATTGCAAAAACAAATAAAAGGGGAGTTGCTACTGTAAAGGTAAAAATATCTAAAAGGAAAACATATAAATTTACAGTCAATTTTGCAGGTGATAAGACTTATCTTAAGGCGCTCAAGAAAGCTAAACTTAGAATTAGATAGTCCTTTTTTAGTTTATTAAATTTTTATCTCTCTAAAGACAAATCATCCTCTTATTTAATCAAATTCTCCTTTTTCTATTGCTTTAGTTTAACTTATTTGCAATTTGTTCCCATATCCTTTTTATTTTTAATTTATTTTTTTTAAACTATTCAATATTTCAAACTCTTTTTAAGATATTATTCAATTTTAATTTATATATTTTAAATTATAATAGAAAACCTTTTTAATAATTATAATAATATATATTATTATAAAAATTTTTTCAAGTATATTAGGTTAATTTTGTAAAAAATTTTTAGAAAATGATTTTTATATGATATGAATTTATGTGAGGTTTTAAATATGAAGCTTAATAAATTCACAGTCATTTTAGCTATTTTATTGATTTCAATATTGGCTATTGGGGCTGTAAGTGCGGAATCTGTAGATGATTCTGATGCTCTCGCTATAGATGAGGATGTTGGCGTGGTACAAGAATCAGTTGAACCTGCGGATGTCGCAGAAGATTTAAGTACTGCAGAACCTGAAGTTATTAGTGCTTCAGATACTGTAGATGATATTGTAAATGAGGAAAGCAATGCTGTTTTAGCTGAAGAGGCAGTTAGCTATGATATTGATGATGATAGTTATTCTACCTATTTCTACGAAAATGGTACTGCTAAAGAGACTTTAAGTGGGGATTATTCCTTAAATATTGGTACCTTGAATAATAAGGACATTAAAATAATTAGTGGTTCTCATATTAATATAATTGCTAAAGAAGGTGCAGGATTTATTAATAATGGTACTATCACTATAGGTGATAAAACTGATTACCCTGGTTCTATTGTTATTTCAGGTTTAACTTTCACCAACACCGATAAAAATGGTATTGTCCTTGAAGAAGGAACCAGTATTGTGGAAATAAATAACAATAAATTTGATTTAACTTATTCTAATATCAATAATGCAATGCCTATTGCTAGTTATGGTTATGTTTATGGTGTAAAAATTGCCAACAACATTATTAATGTTGATAGTGCTGCAACCAACAATTATGGTATTGATATAATGCTTTATAACCATGATGAATCTGGAGGATGGGGTGATCGTGGAATTTCAAACCCTGATAATTTTGAAATCATAGGTAACAACATAACTATCACTTGTTCAGATTCTAGTAGTATGGCTGAAGGTATTTATTTAGACACTATAACAAATTCTGTAGTTAAAGACAATAATATTAATGTTAAAACAGTTGGCACTACTGTAAACTATGGTATGCAAATAGCTGACTCTTATCCTTGGACAGACATGTCAGATCCTTTAAATTCTGCATATAATATTTCAATTGAAGGCAATACCTTTGAATTAAATTCTAACGATATGGTTTATGGTCTTACTGTAATCAGTTTATCAAATATGGACATGATAGAATATGAAGATTTAATTAGAAATTTCATAATTACAGGAAATACTATTAATATTAAATCTGGTACTGGTGCTATTGGTGTTGGTTTAAAAACTTCAGATGTTGAGCTTGCTGGAAATACCATAATTATTGATGCGGATTCTACAAAACCGGTTCAAGCTAGTGTGGATAACGAATTTGGAAGTGAAAGTTCCGCAATCGATGTAGTTAATTATCAGGAGTATATTGGAATTTATTATAACATTACAGTTGTAGAAAATATCATTTCTGCTAATGTGGAGTCCATAAAAGTTTTACAAGATGAGTCTGGAAATCAACCTTTAGTAATTGAAGACAATATTATTGCAGACTTCATAATTGATGATGATAATTATGCAACTTACTTTAATGAAGATGGTACTATTAAAGAAGATTCTGGCATTAAAGAAAACTCCACAATTATTATAGGCGAATTAACCAATAAAAAACTTGTTATCGATGTTCCTGTAAAAATTGGGGGAATGCCTGGTAACAATGCATTGGTAAACACTACTTTAGCTCTTGTCGATGGTGCTGATGGTACTATTGTCAGCAGCATGAATTTCATTTATGAAGATGATGGAAGCGCTACCTTTGCCATAATTTCTGTAAATGATGGCGTAAGTGATTTAAAAATTGTTAATAACAACATTACTACCGTGTCTGCACCTGGCTGGAACTATAATATGGCTATATCCATTTATGGTTCTGAAGAAGGTTCTAAAAACATCACTATTGCAGGTAACTATATTACAATGACTGGTGAGTCTTCCGGTCTCTATGGTATTGATGCACAGGATTATGATGCTTCTTGGAAAAAGGGTAAAGCTACTGATGGTTTGAATATCTACGCTAACTATATTTCCTTATCTGGCCCAGGTATGGTAGAACCTATTTATGTCGCAGGTTGCAGTAATGTAAAAATAGAAGGTAATCATATTGATTCCATTTCAACAGGAACATTTAAAGGTAATGATGCATATGGTATTGGAGCATCTGGAAATACCAATTTCACTGCTAGCGGCAATATAATAAATGTAACTGCTCAAATGATGGCATTTGGTATCAGCTCTGCAAAAGCTACAAATGCACTAATGGAATATAACACAATTACTGCTGTCGGTACTGGAGCTATCGGTATTGGCTTTGTAGATAATAAAGGAGTAACCGTTTCCGACAACACCATTAATATTACAGGTGGGGACTGCTACTCAATTGAAAGTTGGGATGCATTGAAAACTGGTAACGGCGCTATTTTAAACAAAACCGGAAATGAAAATGTAAATATTGGTACAAATACCATTACTGAAAACCTTCCATTAACCATCGATGATGACAATTATGCTACTTACTTCAATGATGATGGTACCATTAAAGAAGGTGCAGGCATTTCTAATGATGATGTTATTTTCTTGGATAAATTAACCAATAAGAAAATTGTCATTGACATTCCTTTAACTGTTAGAGGAGCTTCTGGTAATGAGTTAATTAACACAACCATTGATATTGTTACTGGCGCTGATGGTACTGTTGTAAGTAATTTGAATATTGACTTTGAAGATGCTACTGGTGACAGTATTGGCGTAATTGGATTATTTGATGCTAGTGACATAACAATTAAAGATAACACAATATCTGTAAAATCTATTGAAGGCCCTTCTGGAGATTATGGTCCTTCAAACTCCGCAATGGCAATTGCAGTTTATGCTGCCCCAGAAGTAGCTGCTAAAAATATTGTTATCGATGGAAACACCATTACTATGACCGGAGCGGCACCTTATACTTATGGTATTGATGTTTACAACTATTACAATGGTTGGACCAAAGGTCAAGCAGCAAACAATGTAAAAATTACCAACAATGCTCTTACTTTAAGTGGATCTGGTGTACAGGAAGCAATTTATGTCACTATGAGTGAAAATGTTACTATTGAAAAGAATACAGCTACTGTAACTTCTGAAAAAGAGGCATATGGTATTGGTACAGCAACTGTATCCAATGCAGAATTTAAAGAAAATACTTTGTCTGCATATGCTGGAACTGTCGCTTATGGTATTACCAGTACAAATGGCGGTAAAAATTTAAACATATTTAATAACACAATTTATGCTGAAGGTACTGGTGCTGTTGGTCTCGGTCTTGTTGGAGACGAAAACATTAATATTGAATCTAATGGAATCGAAATTAATGGTGGAGATTATACCAAGGCTGCTAGTAGCGATTATAGAGTAGGTGCTGCTAATGCAGGTATTTTAGAAAAAGACAATAGTGGAGTCACTATTTCTAACAATGATGTAACTGAAACCAGTGCAGTCAGATTAGACACTACTATTGAAGCAAGTGACATTACTGTTACTGCAGCTCCAAGCGGAAACGGTAATTTAGAAATTACCTTAAAAACCGTCAGTGGTATGGTATTAGCAAATCAAAACATTAAAGTAGTATTTGACAACCAAGTTTTAGAATTAACTACTGATGCTAAAGGTGTAGCTGTATTGCCATTTGCCCTTAACAAAGCAGGAACTTACAATGTAGACATCTTCTACTTAGGTGATGACAACTACAGAGGTGCAGATGCAACTGCAAAAGTTACAATCAACAAGATTAAAACTGCATTAACCGCATCTGGTAAAACTTTCTTAGCTACTGCAACTACCAAAAAGTTAACTGCAACCTTAAAAGATGCAAACGGTAATGCTCTTGCTAAAAAGACTGTCACTTTCACTGTAAATGGTAAAACCTACAAAGCAACCACCAACGCTAAAGGTGTTGCTACTGTCAAATTAGCTTTAAAAGCTGCAAAAACCTACACTGTAAGCATTAAATTTGCAGGTGACAGTGTTTACGCTGCTTCAACCAAATCAGTTAAAGTAAAACTCAACAAAGAGAAAACCAAAATAACTGCTCCTAAGAAGACTTTCAAACGTACTGCAAAAACCAAAAAAGTTGTAATTACTCTTAAAAACTCTAAAGGTAAAGCTATCGCTAAGAAGAAAGTTACCTTAATTGTCAATAAGAAGAAATACACTGTAAAAACCAATAAGAAAGGTAAAGCAACCTTCAAAGTTAAATTAACTAAAAAAGGTACCTTCAAGTACACAGCTAAATTTGCAGGTGACACCCAATACAAAGCAGTTACTAAAAAGACTGGTAAAATTAGAATAAAATAAGTTTGTTTATCTTATCTAGTGTTTGAGCATATGCTCAAATCCTAGATCTTTTTTTATTTTTTTTAAATCATATTAAAATGATTCTATTTTTGTATAATTATTATTGATTTTTAATAAAACTATTTTTAAAAGAGAGTATTCTAGGTTATTATATATTAAGCTATTTTTGAAAAATGAGTTTGAAAAAATAGGATATAATTAAAAAATAGTTGAAATATTTTTCAAAATAAAAAATATTAAAAAATTAAAAAAAAGAAAGTTAAAGTGTGGTAATATTACAGCCATCACTTTCAACAATCAAAGTATGCTCTTTTTGTGATACCCATGCACCTGTTCTTTCCTTAAGTGCAGCATATGGATATATTGCCATAGCGTCCCCCAATTGCTTAAGGCCAGAATTGACTCTATGTTCATTGAAGTTTTCTGTAAGCCAGCGTCCACTAAATGGCAAGTAGCGATAATTCTTTTCAATATGTGATAGCATCCTTTGAGTATTTTTCATACGGAATGGTTTATTCTGTAAAAATGAAAAGATATATGCATAAGGACAGTCATTTACAATACCTTCGCCATTTGTTGCAAAAGGTTCGATTGCTACAGCTTGTCCTTCCTCAAGAATTGTCGGATCATTATTGTCATAGTTAGGCACTGAAATACCTGCATGCAAGTTCCAGTGTTCAAGGCTATGTCCTGTAAGGTTTCTCACTGGATTAAGATTGTACTCTGCAATGGCCTCTTCAACTGCTCTGCCTACATCACAGACTTTGACTCCTGCCCTTACAGTGCTTATTGCAGCTTCAAGCCCTGCTGCTGATGCATCAATGATTCTTTGATTGAGCTCCAAGGTTTCCTCATCAAAAATTTCTTCAAGGTTATCACCTGGAACCATAATTGTAACGGCGGAATCTGCAATGTATCCATTCACTTCCGCTCCAAGGTCAAGCTTCACCAAGTCTCCTGTAACCATTTTATTGGTATCTCCTGCAGGAGAAGTGTAATGGGCAGTGATTTCATTTATTGAAACGTTGCATGGGAATGCAATGCCTGCACCGGACTTTAATATTTCGCTTTCTACAAATTCTACAAGATCAAGAATCGGCAAGCCGTTTTGAATCATTTTTGAAGCATCGGATCTGACTTTAGATACTATTTTTCCAGCTTCTTCATAAGATTTTATTTCATCAACCATATTATCACGGGTTTAAATAAATATTAATTTCAAATCAGTATTAGATAATCATATTATATTTACTATATAATCTTAAATTTTTTAAACATTATATAAAAATTTTTATATACTCTTAATTATATAATATACTTATTCTTATTTAAATATCTTTAATTTATATTTGAATAAAGTATTTGAATAATTTAATGTTTATTGAATTACGATTTAAAAAAATATGAGTTTTATGGAGGTAAATCTATGGCTGCTGAACTTATTCCAGATCAAATATTCATGCTTATATTAGTCCTTATATTGGCTGTTGTTGTAATTATTGTTGTTAGCCAATGGAAAAAGGTAAGTCAATCCAACAATACTTTAAAATTGATGGAAAAGGAAATCGAGCTTAAGAAAATAGCTATGGTTGAAAAGGATTTAGAAAACAAGCGCATTATGGAAAATCCAATTCAATTGCCTGAAGACCAACAGGCACAGCTCACTCAAATCAGGGATTCCACTGCTGAAGTCATGAGCAATGTAGGATACTTGCACAGTGAAATCAATGAACGTTTAGCTCGTCTTGAAGCTCAAACCGAACTTAAGAAATTGGAAAAAATGCTCAAGGAAATTGAAGAGAAAGAGAAAAAGCTCAATAAGAAATAGATGATTCGGTTTTTTGATTATTTATTTTTGTTATAAATTCCATAATAAATTTTTTCTGATAATTTTCATAATTGAGTTTATAGTTTGATTGAGTTATTTATTATATGAGGTTTTATAATGGATTATATTGGATTAATAGCCATCATCATCTTAGTTGCTGCTATAGTCTTTTTAGTGTATTATTACATTCAAACAGCAAATGATGGTGACATAAACATTAAGGAAGTTCTTAAATTTTCACCTAAAGACACTAATGTCAGTTCTCTTGTAGATGATGATATTCCTGAAAAGAAATCTATGGGTGATAAGATCAAGTATACTTTTAAGGACATTGACAAATCCTATGCAAACACTACTGATGCGTTTTCAAAAAGATTGGACTCTTTCTTGGATGAAAGAAGTGAAGAATTGATTGAAAACTGGTCTTTAGTGACTACTGATGACTTATCCGCTTTGGAAGAAAGATATGACAATGCTTTTGACAGCATTGAAGCTTTAGAGAAAAGATTCAGTGAGTTCACTAATGCAACTGATGCTAAAATCGAAGATCTTGACAAACGTCTCAAAGCTTTAGAAGAGGCTGAAAAAGATTTAGATGAAGCAGAAGAAGTGGTTGTTGAAGCTGAAAAAGAATAAGTTCTTATTCTTTTTTATTTTTTTATTTTTTTTATTTGCTGTTTTTTTACTCATTATTGTTTCTGCATTGATAAACAGCTATTTTTATGCAAATATTTATATATGATGGTGTTTAATATTATAATGTTAAAGGACTTTGTCCTTCTAAATTCGTTTAGCAGGGTGGGGTAGTCTGGTGATCCCGCGGGGCTCATAACCCCGAGAGCCCTAGTTCAAATCTAGGCCCTGCTATTTTTTATGGAACAGTGATATAACAGTGTTATATATTGGTGGTTCCTATCTTTTTTTATTTTTAGATTACAATCTCTTATTTCTCTTATTTCTCTTATTTCTCTTATTTTAATGCCCTAATTTTTTATGTTTTCGTTATTAATGAGATATATTTATTAATATTAAGAATTATAAATTAATAATGTATCAATTATATTTTATATATTTTAAAGAAACTTTAATTATAAAATATTTTTAATATCTTAACTTTAGCTTACTTTAATAGTCATAAGTTGGGCTAAAGTTTTGAAAATAGTTGTTGAAATCAAGAAAATTACTGGAGGTGTTTGATGAGAAGTAAAAGAATAATTGGATTCAGTTTAGCATTCATTTTAATCTTTCTTTTATTGGGATTAAGCACTGTAAGCGCATCTGCTAATGATGAGGTCATCAATAACCTGTCAGAGAGCTTGGAATCCTCTCCGGTTTCCAATGCAATTGATGTTTGCGATGATTTGGAATCTTCAGATCTTGCTGTATCCGAACCTATTGCAGAGTCAATTGATGATGACAGCCTGCAAACAGATGATTCCAGCGAAGAGATCATAGCGGAAAGCACAGTTTATGAATATGAACTTGGTGATGGTGCAAAGACAGTTCACACTATTACAGAAGCAAATTATTCCAGTTATTTTGATTCTGATGGTAATTTAATAAATTCATTGGTAAAGGCCAATGACACTATTAATTTGTCTGGTAATTTTTCTAATAAAAAGTTTATAATAAATATTCCTTTGACAATTACAAGCACTGAAAACAATGCATTTTTAAAGAATTCTCCTATATACTACTACAATGTATCAAATGAGAATTTCGCTTATGATGCAATTGTTTCAAACCTTAAAATTGAATCAAACTTGGCAAACATATCTGCAGTTTGGGTAATTGGATCAAGTTGCATAAAGGTTTTAAACAACGACATATTTACCACTGGACATAACGGGTACCCTGTTTCATTGGACAGCTTTACCTATAATTGTATTGTAGATGGCAACACAATTAAAACTGTTGTTCCAGTTAATACTGCTGTCAGCTCTTCAGAGATGAACAATGAAGATGAAGAAAATTCAGGTGACAACAGCAGTTGGCAACATTCAGGTATCAGCTTAAGGGATGCGCATTGGAATTCAATTGTTAATAATGATATCACAGTTGAAAATTCCTATGGAGTATACCTTTGTTATGGAGCATCCATATCCAATAACAATATCATAGCAAACAATACAATCCGAGCAACAGCTGAAACTCCGTCATTTTGGTCTTATGGTGTTTACTTGACAGGTAATTACAATAGGATTGAGAACAATACAATTATCCGAATGTATAGGGGAATCCATTCAAGCTATCCTCACAATATCATCATTGGAAACAAGATCTATGACATAAACGGTTTTGATGAGAACAATGGTATTGGTGGAGACTATGGTATCTATGGGGGTAATGATACCTTAATTGCAAACAACTCCATTTACAATGCAGATTTGATTGGTGCAGGTATTCTTGTAGGTTCAAACAGTGATGTTTATGGAAACTATATTCAGATAAACAGCAGTGGAGAAGGTATTAGAATTGGAGATGTTGAGGGAGGTCACAATTCAAAGGTTTACAATAACTCAATTGACTTCCTCTCTGGAGCAGGAATAACTGTAAAGGGCATTCCTCAAGATAGTGAAATTTATAATAACATTATAAATTCCTTATCTGATATCGGAGCAAGCCAAGGTTCCGGTTTGGGTATTGGTATCTTGTCAATATACCAATCAAGAACCAAAAGGCCTTACAATATCTCAATCTTCAACAATACAATCTACACTTCCAATAACTGTGCCATTAACATTGCACAATCCTCAACTGAAGCATATTTATGTGAAAACAACACAATTGGAGATAGGGTCATCATCTGGCCTTTATCAAGTGGAATTGTTCCAGATTTTGGGGATGGAAATGTTTATGAACTTACTGAAGAGGATTACAGCACCTATTTTGATTCCAATGGTTACCTAAAGGATAATGTGCAAAATGGAGATACATTGATTTTCTTAGGAAACTTCACACCTAAAGGTAAAATCATCTTGAATAAGGCAGTGAACATTATCGGTGATAGTGCAATACTTAAGGACACTACCATCTTTGTAAACACTTCAAACTGCAGAGTTCAAGACTTTACCATCATCAACAATGGTACAAGCGAAGCAAACTGCAATCTTTGGGGAATTTACGTTTACGAAGCGGACAATGAGATAATCTGTGGAAACAACATCACAATATGGGACATGAACACTTCCTACGGAATTTATCTATGCGATTCATATAATGATACTGTAGCAAACAATAGCATTTGCTGTGAAGGGGACAATCTGGTCTTTGGCCTTTTGACATATGAGACTTACAATTCCCTTTTCGAGAACAATACTATCCTAGCTATTGGTACAAGTGAATTGTATCCATATTATGAAACCATCTGCATAGATGGCGTAAGAAGTATTTCAGAGCTTTCCAAAACATATGGTGTGATATTGGATTTCTCAAGCGACAATCAGTTCATCCACAATGACATTGAGGTCACATCCACTGTAGAAGGTTTCCAAGTGCCTTACAATCCTTCTGTAAACATTCTCATTGGTCTTTATATCTACTATGATTCCAATAGGAACAATATCAGTGAAAACAATGTATACATTCACGGACATGATCCATTCCTTTATGGAGTAGGTTCATCTGGTGATGATACAAGCAAATCCGTTACATATGCTTGTGAGAATGTCTTCAGCAAGAACAACATTACAATCGATGCGGATTACTTCGCTATGGGAATGATCTTAAGACACAACTCTAAAGATACTGTTGTTGATTCAAACAACCTTATGTTGAATTCCAAAAATTTCACTTATGGTATTACTTTAGAAATATGTGATGGTCCTAAAATCATAAACAATAGTATTTACAGTACTAGTGATGCGGGTATTTATGCTATAGAAGGTTATGCAGCGACTAATGGTGAAGTAAGCTACAATAATGTTTATTCAAAAGGTAGTTTCGCCACTATTGCATTTTATGCATCCAAACATTTCAATATAACTCATAATCATATAAGGTCCTATGGAAATGAATCTAAAGATCCAGAAATAGGTCCGGAGCACCCGGATTCTGTAGATTTGTTCAATATTGGTATTTCCTTGCAAAAGTATTGTGATGATTTCAATATAGAAGAGAATGATATTGAGACTGATGCTCCAGATGCTGTAGATATTGATGAAACCTGTTCAAACGTTAAAGTAAAGAAAAATAAGTTATCATCTAAAAATGGAGGCGGAGACGCAGCTGTTAATGATAGGTCTGGAAAAGCGGAAATTTCTGGAAATAGCGGTACTAAATATAATCCAAATGGCAATGGTGGAGGTTCATCTAATCCTCAACCTATTCATACTAATCAGGGTTCCGGTCAATCTCAACGCAGAGATTATAATGGAACTTCATCCTATTCCGGAAATGCAGATTCTTCAGGTTCAAGTGCTTTAGGTCAAATCGATTTGGGTTTACTCGCAAATGCATTGTCTTCTCTTGGTGAAGGCACTGGTGATGCTGGAGGCAGTGAATCTGGCGATTTCTCTGACTTGCTAGCTAGTGAAATCGAAGAGATTGCTTCTAAAACATTATCTGGCATTTATGTGCCTATTGTGGAATTGCTTCTTGTATTGATATTCTGCTTCAGTTTCTTAGGTGCCAAAGACGATGATGATGAAGAGGAATAAAATTTAATTTAGGATTGATGAATAAATAATCTTTTATTTATTCTATTTTTCTTTATTTTTATTAGGAAATACCTGGCAAAAATTAATATTTTAAATTATTAAAGTTTCTACTTTCTATTTTTTATTTTTTATAACTTTTTTAAAATATTTTTCATTCTATTTTTGTTGTTTTTTTTTCAATTTCAATTATATTTAGTAAAATTTATATTATTATATAATTATAAATATAAATGAATAAATTTAGTTTTATATTTTTTAAATCATATTTTACTTATTTCTAAAGTATGATTTAATTTTGAAAATTTTTTATTTAAATGAGATATAATTTGCAATGATATTTAATCTATTATATTTATTGATTTATTCTAAAAAAGAGGAGTTAAAACTTATGAATTCTAATAAAATCATTCCAATATTGGGATTATTGCTTTTATTGATATTAGCTATTGGATCTATAAGTGCAAGTGATATAAATTTAGATTCAAATATTATGGGGGATAGTTCTGCTGATATTGATTTAATAAGTGAAGAACCAGTTATAAACGAAATAAGCAATTCTAATACTGTAGATGAAGACAATGCTGGTGAATCTATTGATGAATCTATTCTAAATTTGGAATATGAAAGTGATATTGATTCAACTGACACTATTGAGATAAATGAAAAAGATTCTGTAGGTGCTAAAAGCAATCTTGGTGCCAATAATCTTGCATCTACAATTACATTTAAAGAAAAAGATTATTTAAATTATTTTGATGCAAAAGGAAATATTGTTAATGGAAAATTAAATCCCGGAGATACTTTGACTTTTAGTGGTAAATTCAATAATAAAAATTTCATAATCAATATCCCTTTGATTATTACTGCAGATAGTACAGTCAATTTAAATAATTGTCAATTTAGTTTTGTTGATGGATCAAATGGGTCTACTATTTCTAATTTGAAAATGAACAATTCTGTTGCTGAAAAATCTCTTTTATCTGCTTCTGATGTAAGTAATATTACATTTATAAATAATAATCTGTTCAGTTCAGGTAGAAGTTCCCACCCTATGGAATTTTCAAGGGTAAGTGGTTTCAATATTCTCCATAACACTCTTCAAACTACCGGATATGTAAAAGGTGGGGGGCATCCGTCTGCTATGGTTTTCCGTAATGCAGAAGAATGCAATATTTCTGGAAATACTGTGATAACTAATGATTCTAATGGAATTTATTTCACTAGTTTCACTTCTGAATCTTCAATGGGACCATCTGGAGATGCTGAAAGTTATTCTAATTATATTTTTAACAATACTGTTTTTTCCATTAGAGAATTGCCTTCTTCATATGTTTATGCTATTCAGGTAATGAGCAGTAGCAACTTGATTATAAACAATACTGTTTATAATGCATATAGGGGAATTTCTACCACAGGATTAAACAATCAAATAATTGGAAATAACATTTATAATATCCACGGGGCTTATTATTCTCAATCTAGTGAAGAAGAAGGGGGAGATTTTGCTATTATTACAGGTTCTAATACATTAGTAAAAGAGAATGTTATTTCAAATTGTATTTTTAATGGTAAGAAATCAGCTATTCGTGTAGGTGAGGGGTCTAATGTAATAAATAACACTTTAATCAATGTTACAGGAATAGGTGCTTATTTAGATGGTAGCGATATAAATTTCACATATAATGATTTAAATGTCGGTGGTTATGGAGTTTATATTTATGGTGAGGTGCAACATATTATTGTATCCAATAATAGTATTTTCTCAAATAATCAGAGCAATGTCAAATTGGAAAAACAAACTTCTAGAAAATTCCCTAATCATATTTCTATAATTAATAACACATTACATAATTTAGGGGCAATTCCTATTAATTTGCCAGTCGAATCCAATAATGTTACAATTGATTCCAATAATATCATTATAGAGGGCATTATAGATTATGGTATTGATAATGAATCAGTTCATTATATTTTTGAAAATAATTTTTATAAGTATTTTTCATCTACAGGTGCATTGGAAAACAATATTAAAGAGAATGATACCTTAGTGTTTATTGGAAGTTTTTCATCTAAAGGCAAATTGGATATCAATCAAAAAGTCAACATCATAGGTTTTGATGCAATCTTTTCTGATACAACATTTTTAATTAATAATGATGATGTATCAATTGAGAATATAAATATTTCAAATCCAAATAATGATTTAAAAGATCGCTTATGGGGTATTCAAGTAAATGGAGTTAAAAATGTAACAATTAAAAATTGTGATATTTCCATTCATGATCCTTATTCCGCATATGCAATCTATCTTTTGGAAGCTTCTGATTGTTTAATTTTAAATAATACTTTAGAAGCAAAAGGAAATTATTTCACTGCACCAATTCTTTCATTCAATTCTAGGGATATTCTTATAGATGGAAATACCATTAAGACAATTGGAAGTGGTGAAACTTATTTGATTAACAATAAAAGCTGTTTAGATGGATTTATAAGCATAAATTCCGATGCTTGTGTAGATGGTTCCATAACCTGCCCTGATGGTTATGATGTCTGTCCTGATGGATCAATCATGTGTCCTGATGGCACTATAATTGATTCTGATGACTATTATATTTGTGTGGATGGATCTATTGTTTGTGCTGATGGCTCCATTATCTGTCCTGATGGCACTGCCCTCACTGGTGAAATTTGTCCTGATGGTGTTTGTGTAGATGGAGTAACCTATTGTCTTGATGGAACTATAATCCTTGCAAACGGAACAAAAGTTTATGCTGGAGGCTATCAAATCACTGCTGAAAATGAGATTATTTATCCTAATGGCACCACCATTGGCTCTGGAGAATATACAATTAATGAAACAGATGGATCATTCAGGTGTCCCGACGGTACTGTCATTTGCACAGATGGTTCAGTTATATGTTCTGATGGGACTGTTATTTGTCCTGATGGTGCAGGTTCCAGCAATGTTTTAGATGGTGTAATACCAGGCACCCATATGGTATCTGGAGTATTTAGAACTTATGGTGTTTTATTGGTTCATTCCTCTAATGTTAATTTGACAAATAATAAGATTAATGTAAGTTCTGATTTGCCTTCTGATTATAAATTAAACGAATCTTATAATTCCATAGCAGGAGTATTTATACATTATGGAGGATTCAACAATACCATTTCAAACAATGCCATATTGCTCCATTCCAATGATCCTGTGATTTATGGTATTGGAATTATAGGTGCAAGTCCAAACAGTTCTGCAGTTGGATCTAAGAATAACAGTTTTATTAATAATAATTTAACCCTCATTGGCCCTGACAATGGTGTAGGTATTATTTTAGGATATAAAGCTATTGATTCCAGATTCTTAAATAACAATATTGGAATTTACACAAAAAATGCTTTCAATGTTTTAACTTATGCTGGCAGTGAGAACAATGCAATTGAAGGAAATACATTTAGTAAAAAACTTAATACTACTTTGATTGTTTCTAACTCCTCTTATAAGTTAGATAATTTAAATAAAATAATCACTGTATCCATTAAAGATTCAGAAGGAAAATTTTTAGCAAATAAAAACATCATAATAACTGTAAATGGTCAGAATTATACTGCAAAAACTGATAAAAATGGTATTGCGACTGTTAAAGTCTCATTGTCTCAAATAAAGGCTTATGATATAAATGCTAAATTTGAAGAGGATATTTATAATTTTGAATCATTTGCAATAGGTAAAATAACTGTTACTAAAGGTTCAACTAGCTTAACTTCCTCTGGCAAAACTTACACAGTTACAGCTACTTCAAAGAAAATTACAGTAACCTTAAAGGATGGAAGCGGTAAAGTCATTGCAAATAGAAAAGTTACAGCAACTGTTAATGGAAAAACTTACAAAGCAACTACTAACTCTAAAGGTGTGGCTACTTTCAAATTGACTTTAAAGACTGTAAAAACCTATAAGGTTTCACTTAAATTTGCAGGAGACAGCTATTACACTGCTAGCAGCAAATCAATCAAAGTGAAAGTAACCAAAACAAAAACCAAATTGACCGTTCCTAAAAAGACTTATAAGGCTAAAGCTAAAGTTAAGAAATTAACTGCAACCTTAAAGGATCAAACTGGAAAAGTCATAAAATCCAAAAAGGTCACTTTCATAGTCAACAAGAAGAAATATACTGCAAAAACCAATAAGAAGGGTGTAGCAACTGTAAAGGTCAAGTTGTCTAAAAAGAAAACCTATAAGTTTACAGTTAAGTTTGCTGGTGACAAGACTTATGTAGCAGTTAAAAAGACTGGTAAAGTGGTGATAAAATAATTCATTAGATTTAAAGGGAATTTTTCTCTTTAATCTTTTTATTTTTTATTTTTTATTTTTATGGTGATTAAATGATAGATATTGGAAATGCTTTGATTTTAGCAGATGAAGCTGCCTTTCAAGGATCAAGCAATGGGTTGTTATCAATGTTTTCAAGTACTAACGGTACAGGCTTGCCAATACTGGATAGTTCATTAACTGCTATTACACAGGCATTACAGATACCTGTAATCATTCTTTTAATAGCATTTTTAGTATTCGCTGTATATACTTTAGGAAAGCTTCTATCAGAACACCTTTCACGTAAGAAAGTGCCTGTTAGCTTAATCAAAGATATGATTTACGCAATCTATGATGCAGAGTCTGCTGAAGATATTAAAAATGTAGTCAATAATGCTGATATTCAAAAGTCTCAAAAGAGAATTTTGTCCGAACTTGCAGAGTCAGAGCATCTTGGTAAAAAGTCAAGGGAAACATTAGCTCGTAGATTGATAGATAATGAAGAGGATAAGATTGCACAAAACCTCAACAAGACTGACATTGTTACTAAGATTGGTCCAACCCTTGGATTGATGGGTACTTTAATCCCTATGGGTCCAGGTCTTGCAGCATTGGGTACAGGTGATGTTACCACACTTGCAAGTGCAATTACAATTGCATTCAACACAACAGTCATTGGTATTGGATCTGGTGCTATTGCATACTTTGCATCTAAATTGAGACGCAGATGGTTTGGTGAATACCTTGCTAACTTGGATGCATTGATGGATGCGATTTTAGATAATATTGATAAAAGAGATGAGAGACTTAAATAGTCACTGAAGTGATTGAAAATTTACAATATTATTTCAGAAACATTAATTTTAATTAATTGTTTTAAGAAAAAAAGCATTTATATTGTATACAATATATTTAAAAAATTTTACAATAGATTAGAATTCATATAGCTTAAAATTTAAAAAAATTGATGAAGATTTAATATATTTTGGTGATTATTATGGCTCGTCGTCGAGGAAAAGGACGTTTTGACAGTGAGGAAGAAGACCCTATGGCAGGTACAGCTAACCTTGTGGATGCAATGTTGGTTATAGCTGTAGGTTTGCTTGTATTCCTAGTGCTTGCTTGGAATATGCAAAGCGTTTTATTTAATGACCAATTGACCCAAGAACAAAAGGATAAGGTCATGGAAGCCATGAATCAGGAAGTGACTGAGGTTCAAGAGGGACAGATATTAAATGAAACTCCAGATACAAGCAATCAAACTGGACAAGGCTATACTGAGATGGGTAAGGTCTATAAGGATCCATCTACGGGTAAGCTGATTATGGTTCAGAATAAGACTAATTAATCTTTCTTCTTTTTTCTTTTTTTTAATATTTTTTTAATATTTTTTATTTTATATTTAGACTTTTTTTATTCATTATATTTTATTTTAATAGCTATTGATTTTTTAATTCATTATTTATACTAGAAGAAATAAATTATTTTTTAATGGTAAGCCGAAGACAGCTGCTGGTTTTATAACTAGGGAAACTCCGCACATCGTATAGACTGTAAAGTTGAAAGACTTATGCTGAGAAGTATGACTCTGGAGCAGAAACGACACGGCCTTTGATGGATGACAATGATGCTTGACTGATGGACATTAAAGGAATCGGTGAAACGGCCAATCTACAGGATGCAAGAACAAATATGCTGATGACCTCTAAGGGAAGCAGAGTAGTTCGCTAAGATGAATGCTGTATAAAACAGAATGTGGGTTACTCTCGGCAGACCATTATTTTCTCTATTTTTATATTAATTTTTATTTAGAATATTCCAAATTTCAATAATTTTTTGAGCAGTGTATTCTATTTCATCTTTTGTATGGGTGGCAATAACTGTTAATCTTAATCTACTCATATCTTTAGGAACTGATGGTGGTCTGATGGAAGATACTAAAATTCCTTCTTTCTCCAATTCTTTTGAGATTTTGTTTGCTAAATCTGCCGGGCCTATGATGATTGGTATGATTGGTGTTTCACCATCAACAATGTTTAATCCAGCATCACAAAGCAGCTTTCTCATAAGTCTTGTGTTTTCATTTAGATTATTTAGATATTCCTCGCTATTTTCCTTTAATAGATTTAATGCTGCATTTGCACTAGCTATTGTAGCTGGAGAAAGTGCTGTTGAGAATATGAAAGGTCTTGATTTGTTTATAAGATAATCTATGTAGACTTGCTTTCCACATACAAACCCTCCCTCTGATGCAAGTGCCTTGCTCAATGTTCCTATTTGCAAATCAACAGAATCAGTTAGATCAATTCCAGTTTTGTCTTTATAGTATTCAACTGTGCCCTTTCCATTTTTTCCGATAACTCCAGTTGCATGTGCCTCATCGATTATAAGTGTGCAGTTGTATTTGTCAGCTATTTCCACAAGTTCTGGGAGTGGAGCAATGTCTCCATCCATGCTGAATACTCCATCACTAACTATGAAAAAATTAGAATTATTATTTTTTTCTTCATTATTTTTTGTAGATTCTTCCAATTCAATTTGGATTAATCTTTCTAAATCTTCTGTATCTTTGTGTTTGTAAACTTTTACTTTAGCTTTGGAGATTCTTGTTCCATCTATAATGCTTGCATGATTCAATTGATCAGAGAATATAATATCATTTTCCTTTGTAAGAGCATAAATCACTCCTAAATTAGTCATATATCCTGTATTAAAAATAAGTGTGGATTCAACGTTTTTAAACTCTGAGATATTGTTTTCAAGTTCTCTAGCCTCAAAAGAAGCTCCAGTTGTCAGTCTTGAACCGGTTGAACCTGTTCCATATATGCTTGCTTCTTGGGCTGCTTTAATTACATCACCATGATGTGTTAAGCCAAGGTAGTTATTGGTTCCAAAAACAAGAAACTCTTTGCCTTCCTTATCAGTGGCCTTTGTAGAACTGATAAACCTTAAGTCATCTACTGTTCTCTCTAAATCATTGTTTTTGAGTTCCTCTAACTCTTCATTTAATTGGCTTTCAAGATTCGGATTCATAATATCATCAATAAATTAATATCAAAATTTTTAATCAATTTTTAATCTATTCGATTAAAACAACCTGTTTTTCAAGGTAATCTATTAAATCATCTAAAGTGTAATCATCATTCAATTGATTGGTATCAACAAAGAATACCCTTCCTCCAATCGGATTTCCCTCTTCTTTTAGAATAGGGATACGTTCATAATTGTCTTTTGTTCCAACATATCCTATGACATAGCTTGGGTCATCTGACCAGCATAATTCTGCCACTATTCCTTTGCAGCTTGCTGTTTTGGATGCAAGAATCAATGCCTCTTCAAGATGAAGCCCTTCTCTTCCATCATTTTTCAATGATTCCTGATATTCTGTAATGTCTGCACTAGCTATTCCAGTTACTCTGACACCCTTGATTCCTTTACCATCTATTCTTTCTCCAGTATCCTTATCAATAAGCATGGCTCCATGCATGCTTTCTTCAAGGTCTTGTAAATTTTGGATAGCCATTTCTGCAGATTCTTCACTCACTGCATTTTCCATTAATAATTCCTTAGCAAGATTCAATCCCTCTTCCTTGGATTCTACATGATGCTCGTTAATGTTTAGTCTTTTCTTATAGATTATGTCATCTTCATTTATCTTTTCTATCTTGAGGTTTATGAAGTCCGGTTTTCCTCTTTCATGAGTGATTGCCCTTCTGTAAACATTGATCAATTCCTCTTCGATTTCATCTTCTCTTAAAATACGTTCTGCTCCAGAGATGTGTTTTCCACCTTCTTCATGGGGACCTCCCTTTGAGCATCGCATTTTTATACTGTACATCATAA
>NZ_CALDKF010000034.1 GCF_937898925.1 uncultured Methanobrevibacter sp. | reverse complement strand
AGTATTTCCGGCATTTCTCAACTGCTGTATGAGGCTCTTAACATCCACATATTCAACAAAGTATTTCAGAGGAATACCACTAATGGTTGTTGAACTTAAAAGAGGAACCATATTGTCTCCATGCTCACCAATAACCCTTGTATGGATTTCACTGCTGTTTATGTTCAATATTCTTGCAAAGTAATTTTTGAGTCTTAAGGAATCCAAGTGGTTTCCTACACCAATGACCTTGTCTCTATCGAAACCTGAAGCGTCCAAAGCGATTGTGGTCATTACATCCACAGGATTTGTAGCAACTAAAATAATAGCATCAGGCGCATGAATGGATATCTGCTTAGCATAATTGGAAACTATTTTAGCATTTACAAAAGCCAAATCCCTTCTGCTCATCCCCTCATGCCTTGGAGCACCTGCAGAAATCAATACAATTTGTGAATCTGCAAGATCTTCATAATTACAGGATGGGGTGAGTAAACAATCAATATCTTCAGCAGCCAATGCATCATACATGTCATAGCTTTGGCCCTTTGCCTTGTCAATGCTTTCAGGTCTTGCAAACAATACAACTTCACTTATTGTATCTGCTCTAGCCAATTTGAAAGTAACGTTTTTACCTATTACACCGGTTGAACCCATTACACTAACCTTTACCATAATTTGCCTCCTTAAGATTAATTTTAATTAAAACAATAAATTACTTAATATAGTTATATTATTTTATTTCTAATAAAAATAGTTTACTAAAAATAAAACAAAATGAATTTTAAAATAATATAAAAAAAGATAGTTTTAAAACTTAAAGTATAAGAATTCAAATAGAATTCTTAACTTTAAATTTTTCATTACTCGGAGTTTGAAATAAACTCTAAATAATAATATATTTTTAAGAATATTTAATCTTTACTTTATATTGAAGGTAAAAAACTACCCAATGAAAATATTAAACAAAAATTTTTTAAAATTCGACTACAAGATACAAATTTATTTCATTAGCAAAATGAAAATTTTCAAGATTTCTAATGAATATCCAAGAATGTCTTTAAAATGTTCTTTAAGGACTTCAGAAGAATGTTTAAGAATATATCCAATTTCAGTTTTCATTTTATGCCTCCGAGTAATAAATATATTTTCTGCAGGCATGAAAAACCTTCAATTGATACTTAATTTTCATTATAAATAAATATTATAGTTTTTTTAAGAGTTTACTTTCATTTTAATTGTTATATTATAATTATTCAATCAAATTGATGTTATTTCATAAAAATAAGAGATTAAATAATTGTTTAAATTTAGAGAAAAATAGTTTTAAAAATAGATAATTAGAAAAAATTAAAAAATAAAAAAAGAAAAGAATAGATCAAATCTATTCTTCACCGCCACGACCTGCGAACTCTTCATTGAGTTTGTATAATAAAGAGTTGTCGTCGCCAGCTAATTTAAGTTTAGCTAAGTTTTCCATAGCGTTTTCTTCTTCTTCAACTTGTTCTTCTACGAACCATTGCAAGAAGTTGTTGGTTGCATGGTCTTTTTCTTCAATAGCTAAATCAACCAAATCATTGATTAAGCCGGTAACCATTTGTTCGTGGGATAAAACATGTTCGAATGCTGCAAGTGGAGATTCCCATTCAGTTTGTGGAGCTTCAATTGCAGTAAGGGTTACGCTTGCCCCTCTTCTAATGATGTAATCATAGAATTTCATACCATGTTCTAATTCTTCTGCAGCTTGAACTCTCATCCAGTTAGCGAATCCTGCTAAGTCGATGTCTTCAAAGTAAGCTGCCATAGATAAGTATAAGTATCCAGAATAAACTTCTGCGTTTAATTGAGCATTTAATGCTGCTTCCATCTTTTCATTTACCATCATAACACCTTAAAATTAAAAAAATTATTAAATTATCATTTCAATAATCCAATAATTCAGAATTGAAATTGAATGAAAATTTAATAATCATAAGTTAAATTTATTTATTCTTCTACGAAATCTCCTTTTTCTGCACCGCATAATGGGCAAACCCAATCATCTGGTAAGTCTGCAAAAGCAGTGCCTGGTTCTACACCATTATCTGGGTCACCAGCATCAGGATTATATTCGTATCCGCATATGTCACATACAAATACCATTTTATTCACCTTCATCAGATTTAAAGAAAGTAGTATATGAAAAAGTTTAAATCAATTATAATGCTTTAAACATAGTTTTTACTGCACCGCATAATGGGCATTTGAAATCAGCAGGCACGTCATCCCATTCAGTTCCTGCAGGTACATCTCTTCTTTCTTCACCAGCTTCTGTGTCGTATTCATATCCGCAAATAGTGCATCTGTATTTTGCCATAATTTTACCTCCAATAAAATATAATAATATTTTTACTATTAATAATATATAAATTGTTTTATTTTATTACAACTTATTTAAATTAATCATTGGAAATGATGATTTGATAAATGTGAAAAAAGAAAATTATCAAAATAATGAAAAATTAAAAAGAGAAAATGAATACTTATAAAATAATAAAAAAATAAAAAAATAGTTAAAATGATTACTTAACTAAAATAACAGGAACTTTAGAGACTTTTAAGGCATTTTCTGCAACTCTACCAATCTTAGAATAATCAATTGTTTCTTCCTTATCCATAGACTTTCCAAAAGCTCCGAAAACAGCAATGTCAGGGTTTATCTTCCTAATCATTGTTGCCATATCCTGAATAGGATCTGCTGTGATGATATGCTCAACCACAACCACATTCTTTTCCTTTCCCTTAGCTGTAATCTCATCCAAGACCGCTCCGCCAGCATCATCCAAGTCATCATATGAAAAGTCGAGAGCAAAATCCATAACGTATAAAGCAGAGATCTTTGCACCGTATTTGCTTGCCAAATCAATAGCTAAATCAACTGCCTTGTCTCCACATTTGGAACCGTCGCTAGCAACTAAAATATTCTTAAACATAGTATCATCTTAAAAAGAATAAAAATTATTGATTAAAAAATAATGAAAAATAAAAAATTAAACTGATTACATCAAGTAATCAGCCTTACAGAATCCAATGAAATCATCAACTAACCTATCGACATCTTTGGTGTCATCCTTGAGAAGACCTTGGTCAATGAAGATAGCCCTGTTACTTAATTCCCTAATGAAGTCTGTATTGTGTGAAACCATTACAATGGTAGTTCCAAACTCCTTGCAGATTCTCTTAAGTGAGTTGGTTACTGTTCTCAAGGTTTTTGGATCCAAGTCTCCAAATGGCTCATCTAAAAGCAATATATCTGGTTTGGATACAAGCACAAGTGCAAGCATAGCCCTTACCTTTTGACCACCGGACAATTCAAATGATCTTCTTCCTAAAATGTCTAAAGGCAAGTCAAGCGCTTCAAAGAGGTCTGCAACCTGTTCAGCTATTTCAGTTTCAGGGAATTTAGGGAACAATTCATCTAAAATGCTTGGTTCAAGTCCAACTTGCTCAAGACGAGCTTTAGCTTCTCTTTCTGGAAGGTCAGTCAATTGATACAATGCATCAAGCAAGATATCAGGCAATCCTTCTTCCTTAGCCCTTTCTTTTGCTTCCTGAACCATATCAAATCTTTTATAACCTAGTTTCTTAGCCAATTGGCTTTGAACGGTAGCCCAGTATACCAAAGCGAATTCCTGATGCATGAAACCTATGTTTCTTCTAACTTCCATCCTGTCAAGGCTTGCTTTTCTGATGTCTACCCATTTGGTTTCTCCATCCTTCTCAAGCTTGAAAAATACATCACCGCTGTCAGGAACATCCATACCACCTAACATACGAAGAAGAATTGTCTTACCTGCTCCACTTGGACCTACTAAAGATAGGATATCTCCTCTCTTTACTTCAAAGTTGATGTCCTTCATGTGCAAAACGTCTTTACCTTTAAGCAAATAGAACCTTTTATCCAAATCACATGCTTTAATCAAGGTTTCATCTGTGGATTCAAGCTCAATGTCAACAGGATCTTCAATGTCAGATAGGAACTCATCGATGATCTCATCAACATCTCCCTCTTTAGCTATTTCACCATCTTCCAAAAGGATTACCCTTTCAGCTAGGAACTTATGAATCTCAGGCAAGTGGGATACTAAAACGATAGTGATGTTTAACTCTTCATTTATCTTTTTAACTGCATCCAAGATTTCCTGTTTGGTTTTAGGACATGCCATTGTAGCAGGCTCGTCAAGAAGCATCACTTTAGGCTTTTTAGCAAGCTGTCTTGCCATGATAAGTCTTTGCTTTTCACCACCGCTTAATACGGAAGCCAAGTGGCCGGACTTTTCCTTAAGGCCTACAAGCTCCAATAGCTCATAAGCTTCCTTATCGAATTGATCATGAGCCAATTCAAAGTCGGTTCCTGCCTCATCACCGTATTTTGCACCGTATAACTTTCTTACTACATTGTCAAGAACAGTTTCAGGCCAAATACCAAAAGACCTTTGCAAGTGAATTGCAGTTTCCTTTTTCACTTGATTGAAATAAAATTGAGTTGAATCCGGCTTTAAGGTGTATCTTTCTACTCTAACTTCACCTTCATCGAATTTTTCCACCCCTCTTAATATTCTTAAAAGGGTAGTTTTACCGGAACCGCTTGTACCTAAAATACCTACGATTTCTCCTTCTTTAACTTCAAGATTAATGTTATTTAGGGCTTTCACTTCTTCCCCATTATCTAACTTATATGATTTAGAAAGGTTTTTAATACTTATCATTATACCACGATTTGAATTTTTAAATGATTATTTTATTAATTTGTTAATTTAAATATTATTAAAATATTTATACATTATATAATATTAAATTACCTATATTTAAAACCTTTTCAAAATTCCTAAAAAAATTGAAAATAACGAAATTAAAGCAATATTTACTATAAAATAAAGATAATTAATTCATAATTGATAAGATTTAAATATTATAAATCCTAAAATAAGTTTAAGGGTTTACACCTATAATGTAAACTCCTTTATTGGGAAATTGAAACGTTGAAGAATCCTCCTTTTTGGATTCTTTTAACGTACTATTTTTTGCTATTTTTTTATAATTTAAAAATTTTAACATGCTCTAAACTATTTTTTAAACTAATTTTTAAAAAAAAATACTAGTTTTACATAATCCAATTTAATATAAATATTCTAAAAAGATTGTTTTTTACAAAATAATAGCAATATGATAATTAAAATGTAAACAAAAGGCATAAAATTGGTTAAATTTATAAATAATTAATTTAAACTATTATCAAGGTTTCGATATCTAAAACAAATCCTCAATTTCCCAAATTAAAGGAGGTGAAATTATGGTCGTGACTTTGAGACAAGTTTTACTTGTTATCCTTTTCATAATTCAAATGATCTTAATTTTCATTGAATAAACTGTAGTTTCACGATAGTTGAATTTTACAAAAAGTTAACAGGTTTGATTTGCCTTAGATATCCTTTCATCCTTGTTAAAATAGTAAAATAAGTTAAAAAATACTAAAAAAGTAAATTTATAATTCAATTGGATAGAATTCTGTATAAGTGGAGTTTCTTTCTATTGGAACTCTTCCCAAGTCATTGACTAATTTAGTTAGGTCTCTAATGCTTGCATTAACACCATCTGGAGCTCCGGAAGCTGCAGACAATTCATCTCCACCTAAAGTGCCCCCTAAGTCATTAGCACCTGCTAAAAGTGAAACTTGAGCAAATCTAAAGCCCATCTTTACCCAAGAGACTTGAATATTAGGAATGATGTCTCTAAACATTAATCTAGCAACAGCATAAAGCTTTAGATCTTGAGTACCTGTAGCTCCCAAATCCCTTTGTCCTTCAAGGAAAATCGGAGAGTATTCATGCATGAATGTCATTGGAATGAATTCATTGAATCCTCCAGTATCAAGTTGGATTTGTCTAAGAATATCTAAGTGTTCAACTCTCTCTTCAATGGTTTCCACATGACCATACATCATGGTAGCAGAACCGGTTATTCCAGCTTTCTGAGCTATCTTCACTACATCAATCCATTCTTGAGTTGATACCTTTTTAGGGCAGATTATCTCTCTGGACCTATCAGTCAATATCTCAGCGGCAGTTCCAGGCAATGTGTCTAAACCTGCCTTTTTCAATATTTTAAACGCTTCATCTACAGGTATTTCACTATTTAATGCAGCATCTCTAATCATGGTTGGTGAAAATCCATGGATTTCCACTTTAGGATAATGTGACTTGAGCAATTTCAAAAGATGCTCATAATATTCTATTGTTGCATCTTCAAGCACTCCACCCATCAAGGTGAATTCGCGTGCTCCATCACGGTAACCGCCTTCAGCCTTATTCAAAATGCCTTCATCGTCCAAAAGGTAAGCTTCAGGATCATCAGGATCCTTACCGAAAGCACAGAATCCACAGCGTACATGGCAGATGTTAGTGAAGTTGATGTTGCAGTTATTGATGAAAGTGACCTTATCACCAACAATCTCTTCACGGACTGCATCTGCAGCAGCTAAAAGCGGATAAATTTCTGAACCCTTTAGGTTCATTAAGTAATTCCCATCTTCAACTGAGATAGGCTCATCAAAAGCGCTATCTAAAATCTTCTTAGTTTTGGATGCCACATTAATTCTATCGTACATAATTTTAAATCAGTTCTATATAACATATAAAGTTTTCTATGATTTGAAAAAAATAATTAATTTTAATAGGTTAAATGATTTAATTTTAACTAAAAAGTGATTAAATTATTAATAAAGAATAGAAAATATTTATTAATTAAATTAAGTTAAAAATCAGACATTTTAAGATAAAAATGATTATTTTTATACATTTAATTTGAATTATCAATTTATATTTATTGATTAATTTATTTTTATCAACAATCAAATAATAAATAATCAAATATTAATATTATAAGGAATAAAAAGAGATACAATGAAGAAAGTAACACGTGGCTTATTAATTGGAAGAATGCAACCTGTTCATAATGGCCATATCCAAATTATAGAGAAGACATTGAATTTTGTTGATGAAGTTGTAATTGGTATTGGAAGCGCTCAGTTAAGCCATGAGCTAAAGGACCCATTTACTGCAGGTGAAAGGATCATGATGATGACACAAGCATTGGATGATGCTGATATCGACCCTAAAAGATATTACATCATACCTATTGAGGACATCAATAGAAATGCATTGTGGGTTGCTCAAGTCAAGATGCTGACTCCTCCTTTTTCTAAAGTATATAGTGGAAATGCTCTTGTAAAACGATTGTTCAAGGAAGAGGGATACGAAGTATATCAGCCAGAGCTATTTGATAGGGAAGTCTTGTCTGGAACTGAAGTGAGAGACAGAATCCTAAATGATGCTGATTGGAGATCTCTTGTTCCTAAAGCTACTGCTAATGTTATTGACGAGATAGATGGAGTATGCAGAATCAAGGAATTGAGCAAAAAGGAATTAAGTGAAAAATAATTCCTTAATCTTTTTTTACTTTTTTAAAATTTTTCTATATTATCAAATACTATTTCTGACCTTGATTTGCAATAATTACAAAGATTTATGTTTACAGAAGCATTTTTATCATAATCTACATTATTTCGTTTTTCCCTTAAATCATGTAATGCCCTGTAAATCTTATCACCAATATATTCATCATGATTGAAAGGAGCATTTCGGAATATTTCTCTAGTTTCCTTATGAATTTCAGAAGAGTCTGAATTCATTATATTCTTGCTTTTTTTGCTTCTATAAATCTTATTTAATATTAGATAGTCTCTAGAAATACAAAATGAAGAGAAATAGTATCTATTTATTGCTGTCCTATATGCTGCATCACTATTTAGATTTATAAGAATATCCGCTAAATCATTAAAATCCTTCCATTCAAATGAATTGGACCCCATTTAAACGAACTCCGCTGAAAATAAGACATTTGAAAAATTATTGCTAAAGTCATCATAAAGGGTATCTTCTATTTTTTCTATTTTTTCACATGCATTAAAACCATCAATTCCAGTATGAACTAAGATGATTAATTTATTCTCTTCATTAATTTTAGATAAAACACGTATTTCAAGCAGATCCCCAGGAAATTCTTTATTAAATAATTTAGGTATCCCATGAACAATATCACTTAAATTATAATGTTTCCTTAAAAAAAGAACCACATCATCAAAATTATCAGATTTCTTAAAATTTGCTTTTAAAAATCCCAATAAGTCTTCAGCCAAGGATTCATCTACATGATTTTCATTTAATCTTAAATCATCACTAAGTTTATTGTTATTATAATCAAATTTTTTAACATGATTCCAATCAGCTATTTGATTATATAATTGCACATCTGATAAGTTAATGTTATTTGCCATATTATTTCTCCAATTTAAAAATTCAATTAAAAATTCAATAAACTCCTCCTTCAATAAATCTATTTAAAATTGTTAATATTTAAATATTACGATTAATTACTTTTTATTTTTCAATTTAAATATAATATTGCTTTTAAATTGAAATTTACCATTTATTATAAATAGTTTACTTAATTAAAGAGATTATAATCAATTAATTAAATTACAAAAATATGAAAGGAAAATTATATAACAATAGTTATATTTATTAGTAAAAAAATTAAATATATTAATGGAATAAGACAAATTAACTTTAAGCATTAAACTTAAATTTATTTTATTCATTATTTATTAGGATGATAAAATGGTAATAAAAATTGTAGAAAAAGACGAAGAATACTTCACTATTGGAGATTTAATTGAAGACATTAAAAAATCACAAAGAGTTGATGAAGCTGGAGCAATTTACAGTTTTGAAGGAATTGTAAGAGGAACAGAAGAAAACAAGACTGTGGATAAGCTTACATTATCTCTTCCAGATAAGGAAAAGGGATTGGCTGAAATAGAATCCATTGTAGAAACAGCTAAAGTGAAACATGGAGTATTTGAAATAAGCGTTATCCATTATATTGGAGAGTTCTACACAGGAGATCAATTGTTCCTTGTAGTTGTTCTCGGACCTCATAGAGGAGAAACCTTAGATGCTCTTACTGAAGTCGTAGAAAGAGTTAAACATGAAATTGACTTTAAAAAAGAAGAGCTTTCCAATCAAGGAACTAAAGTTATAATGGCAGGAGGATAATTCTGTCATTAATACCACCATTTTAAAAAAAAAAAACTATTTTTAATAATAAAAAAATAAAAAAAGATAGATTTAATTTAAATCTATAAAATCAAAACTAAATTTTGCTATATTAAACTTATTTTATAAAAAAGCAAAAAAATATCTATTTAGCTACCATAATCTCAGTAGATTTAATAACCGCTTTTACTTCATCCCCTTCTTTTAATTCTAATTTTTCAGCGGATTCTCTAGTAATTATTGCAGTAATTATACCCGGTTCGTCTACTGCGATTTTAATGCTTGCCATAACTTCTCCTAATTTTACATTTTCAACTTTTCCTTTTAAACCGTTTCTTGCACTAATTTCCATAATAATACCTCGATATGAATTTATAAATAACTATGCAATTCGATTATTGCATATATTATAATTATCCTTAATATTATATAAATATTATAGTTAAATACATTTTTACGATTACTTTTTAATACATATCGAAATATGAAAAATTATTTTTTCAAATCGATGATAATAAAAGATAATAAAGAAAACATCAATTGAATATTTACAAATTTTAAAAATTATTTCAATGAAAACAATATGAAAATGAGATTAAAAATTTCAAATAAAGAAAAATATTGATTGAAATTTAAAAATTTTAATTTAACAATGAAAAAAATGGGAATAAAAAGCTTAAACTAATCTAAATATTAGAAAACTTTATTAAATAAGTCTTTTATAAATACCATTAGATAATTATTGAATATTTTAAGATTTAATAATCAAAAATGAAGAGAAAGAAAAAAATAGAGAATAAAAAACTAAATAAATATAATAATTTTTAAAAATTCAAGATAACTTAAGATGTGTTATTATGTCACGCCAAAAATTCATCAGAGACAGTATCCATGGAAACTTGCCATTAACTGAATTTGAAGTGGAAGTATTGGACTACCCACAAGTTCAAAGATTAAGAAGGGTAAAGCAATTGGGATTCATTTCATTGATCTATCCTGGGGCTAATCACTCTCGTTTTGAGCATTGCATTGGAACAATGCATCTTGCATCAAAGCTTGCTGAACAATTGGAATTGGATGAACATGACAAGGAATTGGTTAGAATGGCTGGATTGTTGCACGATGCAGGCCATGGGCCATTTTCACATGTTTCAGAAGCTGTTTTTGATGTTCCTCATGAAGAGCTAACAGGTTTTATAGTGACAAAAACCAGCTTGGCAGACAAGCTTTCTGAAAAATTCAACACTCAGGAAATCGTTGACATAATAAACGGTAAAGGCAGATTAGGCCCTATCATCTCTGGAGAATTGGATATGGATCGTATGGATTACCTCATTAGGGATTCCCATTATACTGGAGTGGCTTACGGAGTAATCGATACTGAACGTATAATAAGCAACTTAAAGCTAAAGAGAGAATTGATATTGGACATCAAAGGGGTTCAAGCTGCAGAAGCAGCACTTACAGCCCGTTATCTAATGTATCCAAGTGTTTATCAGCACCACACTACAAGAATCATCAATGCAATGTTTAGAAGATGCCTAAGGCATATGATCAGTCAAGACATTGTAAATCCTAATGAGATGTACAAATACGATGATTCCGATATGATAAGCATGTGCAGAAGCTCTGAAGGATTTTCAAGAGACATAATGGAACGCATCGACAACAGACAGCTATTGAAAGTAGCTAAATCCGAACCTGTAAACGGATTTGAAAACCCTGAGCAAATATTTAAGATTGAAAAGGAAAAACTGGCAAAGGCTGAAGAGGAAATCAGTGAAGACTTCGGTTTGGATAGAAATTATGTAATTCTAAACGTATCTGAATATCCAAGCTTTGATGAAATGAAAACATGGGTTTCCTTTGGAGAGAACCTATACCATCTAAACGAGATTTCAAGTATTGTAGGAGCTTTAAGCAGTGCAAGGTTCAATTCAGCAGATATTGCACTTTATGTCCCTAAAGAAGACTTAGAAAAAATAAATAGATTGAAATTAGACAATTACATTGATTTACCAGAAAGAGTAAACAAATTTGATACAATTCATTTTGAACAGTCAACATTGTTTTAAATAATATGATAAAAATAATTAATAAACAATCATAATTAAATCATATTAAATAATATTAAATATTGTTTTTAAGAGAGGATAAGATGATAGTAATAGCTATTACAGGTGCAAGTGGAGTGGTTTACGGAGTGGAACTGCTAAAGGCACTAAAAAGACTTAATATAGAAACAGGATTATTGATCAGTGATTCCGCTAAAATAGTGATGAAATATGAATTGAATGATTGCAATTTGGAAGATATTGAATCATTGGCAGACCACTATTTCGAAGCAAATGAAATTGATTCATCAATAAACAGCGGTTCATTTAAATTTGATTCAATGGTAATCATCCCTTGTTCCATGAAAACCGTATCCGCAATAGCTAATGGCTATGCATCCAACTCAATAAGCCGTGTAGCGGATGTTGCATTGAAAGAGAGAAGAAACCTTGTTTTAGTTCCAAGAGAAACTCCTTTAAGGGATGTTCATCTTGAAAATATGCTTAAAATCTCTAAAGAGGGAGGAATTATCCTACCTGCAATGCCTGCATTCTACCATGAGCCTAAGGACATCAAGGACATGACTGACTTTATTGTAGGAAAAGTATTGGATATTTTAAGAATAGACAATGAAATGTTTAAAAGATGGGAAAAACCATAATCAAATACCCAATAAATAATTTCTTTTGAGTTGGAAATATGATTAATGACTTTGATTTATTAACAACATGTGACATATCAGGATTCCTAAAAGAGGAAATCAGATCAATCATAATCTATAAATCTGATGTAAATGATTCAGATATTGTTTTAGACATCAATTGCGGTGTTGGAGAGATCTCATCAGAATTTTCCAATCTTGCTCAAAAGGTATATACAATAGATGAAAGTCCACAAGCCATCACAATAAGCGAAAATAATATTAAAAAGCATGGAAATATCGATAATGTTGAATTGATGAATGAGAATGACTTATCTGCAATTGAAAAAATAGAAAATTTTGATATTGCTATACTACATGCCAAGAATGACAATTACAATGAAATCTTAGATATTGTCCATGAAAAAATCAATTCTAAAGGCAGAATACTTATTTTAACCAATTTCCTTGACATTGAAGTGAATGTAGTCAATAAATTGGATGAACTGAATTACAATCCGCAAATCACCCACGTAAACATTTCAAAAGGACAATTATTGTATAAGGGAATAAAAATGGAAAGTCAAAATCCAATGACTATCATTTTTGCTAAAAAAAGATGATTGTAAAAAAAAGTTATATGAAAAATAGCTTTGAAAAGACATTTATTGATATTACTCTAAATCTTCAAGATCTTCTTTTCTGTTGAAGTTTCTAAAGTCATCTTCAAAGAGAACCTTATTGTCAACTTCTATAAAGCAAGGATTTTTCAAGCCTTTAATGAATGACTTTACATATAAGTTATCTTCTTTTAAAAGCTCATCAATCTTATTCAAATTCTCTTTTTTATATATTGCATGCAATGGCTCAGAGTTTGCTATTTTCATGTCAACGGTCATTTCACTTGCATCATCAAAGTTAAATTCATCAGTATCCTTGAACTTGTCCTTATTTGACTTGATATGAAATGGAATGATTGCATCAATATCAGATTCCAAGTTTTCCTCCAATAGCTTAAACATTGCATCTATATTATCCCCACTTATAAAAGGGGAATCACAAGGCAAAACAAGTGCATAATCTGTTTTTATATTCTTTAATCCAGTCATGATTCCTGATATTGGACCTTTTTCCTTAACTTCATCTTCAACAAATTCCAATGAATAATCAAAATTGCTTTCAATATCACCATCACAATACTGATTAAGTAGTGACTGATAATCAGCTATTCTTTGAGCATCATTTAAAACAATTATAGCATCATTTATTTTATAGTTTAATCTTTCAAGTATGTGTAAAATCATAGGTTTCTCTTGAATAATCATAGATCCCTTATCATGACCCATTCTTCTACTCATTCCTCCTGATAAAACTATGCAAGAATACAATTTTTGACCATTCATAAACATCATCTATAAAAATAAAATCAAAATAAATTAAAAAAAAGAAAAATGTTGGTCAATTGAAAATATCAATTAACCACTTAAAATCTATTCATTTACATGAACATCCGCTTCGCTGTCAAATGGATTGGTACGGATAGCGAGTGAAATCATGTAAGGATAGTATTTCTTAAGGTATTTTAAATAGTAAACCCATTCATATACCAATTTAGTGTAAACTCTCTTCATGTCACCGTTTAAATGATTGAAATCAGCATCTTTAATGTCTGAGAATTCACCTCTGCGGGAAAGCTCTTCATCCAAATGCAATAAAGCAAGCAAGAGTGAGGAGAATTCATCTTTCTCTAAAAGATTAGGGTTGTTGATGAGGTTTACTAAAAATTCTCTCTTTTCCATAAGAAGTGAATGAACATTTGTCAAGAACGCTTCCCTTTCCTCTGGCGGAATATCCGCTTTGAAGTCAAGTCCGTTTTCTTTCAATTCCTTCATCTTGTTATCGAAATCCTTTTCTTCCCAGTTCCTGATATCCTTTAGGTTTTCAGTATTGATCTTGTTCTTATTGACTTTGCTGAGTTCAGCTAAAAGATCATTTCCAATTTCTGAGAAGAAAGTACCCATAAGCATATCTATTTTCTCTAAAATAGCTTCATGTTCCTTTTTGCCCATTATGCCTTCAAGCAGGAACGCGACAATCAATATGTCAATTGGAATGAAACCTATATGTTTCCAAAGATAAGCAATAATCTCTTCACCGTCTCCAAAGATGAGATATCTGGCTAAAAAGATGACAACAGCCAAGACAAACATGATTATTGCAAATCTGATTTTCCAACTTCTTTCGTTGTTATCTCTCATTTTATAAACTCCAATAAAAATTATACAAATTAATAATCACTATAAGACTTTTTAATCGAATAAGCAAATAATTGTTAATTAATTTATATTAGTAGTTTATTCCTTTAATTTAATAAATTATTCGTTTTAAGAGAAAGAAATTAAATTTGTTAAGTAATCAGTAGCCAGGGTCAAATCCAAATACTTTAGCAGCTAATTTCATACCAGTGTCTCTAACGAATGTATTGATTAATAAGTAAGCAACAAGCCACCTCAAAGGCCATAAAATTAAACAGTTTTCTATTGAAATTCCATTTCCAGATAAATAAAATGGAATTACACCAAAAATGATTGGCATAATAATGCTCATCATAAAACTAATCCAAAATGCAACAGGATTCCATAATCCTTTAATAAAATCTAACATAAAATATATCTCCTTATAGTAAATTTTTAAAAATATTTTATAAAACCTGTTAAAAATAGAATAAATAATTTTTTAAAAATATTTTATCTACTATTTAAAGACTTTAAAAAGCAATTCTATTTAGAATTGTAAAAAAAGAATTATTTGATTTGAAAAAATAACAAATCAAAATAAAAATGATATAAAGAAAAAGAAAATAGAATAAGACAAAATTATTCTAAATTCAAATCATATTTCAAACTATTCAAAATTTGGATAGTTTGGACTTTCGTTAGTGATCATCAATTCATGAGGATGTGATTCCTTAATACCACTTGCAGTGATTCTAACGAAACGAGCAACTTCCTTCATGGTTTGGATGTCACGAGCACCACAGTATCCCATGGAAGACTTTAATCCTCCAACCAATTGGAATACAACTTCAGCTACAGTTCCCTTATATGGAACTACACCTTCTACACCTTCAGCCACTAATTTTGAATGTTTCATATGGGTGCCTTTATCCACTTCTTGGAAGTATCTGTCTGCTCCACCACCGGATCCACCAGTCATAGCTCCAATGGAACCCATTCCACGGTAGGTCTTGTATTTTCTACCATTCATGGTAACAATGTCACCAGGAGCTTCCAAGGTTCCTGCAAGCAAGTTACCAAGCATTACAACATCTGCACCAGCACCAATAGCTTTTGCAATGTCACCAGAGAATCTGAGTCCTCCGTCAGCAATGACAGGAATTCCAGCTTCGCTAGCAACATCTGCAACATCTGCAATAGCTGTAACCTGTGGCACACCGATACCTGCTACAATACGGGTAGTACAAATGGAACCAGGACCAATACCTACCTTAAGACCGTCTGCACCATGAGCAATCAAGTCTTCTGCAGCTTCACGGGTTGCAATGTTACCCATACATAAGTCTGCATCGATATTGTCCTTGATGGTTTCAGCAAATTTAACTACATTCATGTTATGAGCATGAGCACAGTCAATGGAAATGATGTCTGCTCCAGCTTCATCCAATGCCATAGCTCTGTCCAAATCAAAAGGACCACAAGCTGCTGCAACTAAGTATTTACCATTCTTATCAAGTGCAGCATTAGGGTGTTGATCTTGATTTAAGATATCCTTAATGGTAAGAATACCTACCAAATCACCATCTTCACTAACAACAGGCAATCTTTCAACCTTGTTTTCATAAGCGATATCCAATGCCTCTTCAGAAGGGGTGTTCTCTTTGATTGTAACAACTTCAGAGGTCATTATGTCCTTGACTAATTTTTTGGAATCAGATTTTAAGAAAGGTCTTACATCTCTTTTTGAGATGATTCCTACAATCTTCTCGTTTTCAATAACAGGAAGACCGCTAACTGATTCGTTTTCCATAATGTCTTGGACAGTTTCAATGGAAGATTCAGGACTGATAGTAACTACATCACGTACAGTAATGTCTTCAGCGCTTTTTACTTTCTTAACCTCTTCCACTTGTGCCTCTTGAGTGATATTACGGTGAATAACACCGATTCCCCCTTCTTGAGCAAGTGCAATAGCTAAATTAGCTTCAGTAACTGTATCCATTGCAGCACTCATAATAGGGATATTCAATTGGATGTCTTTAGTTAAGTTTACTTTAGTTTCTACATCCTTTGCTTCAATCCAGGAAGCGTTAGGAACTAATAAAAAATCATCATAAGTGTAACCAGGTTTTGCATTATATATCTTATCTGAAAATTGCAATTTTTTTCCTCCTAAAAATTGTAAAAAATAAAAAGTGTAATTAAAAATTAATGAAAATGATTTAAAAAAAATTATCCTAATTTAAGAAAATTAAGATAATTATAAGCATCTATTTAAAAAATATTTGAAATTATTCTTCAAAGGATTTGACAAGCTCTTTTAATTCAGCTACAGCATTTCTGTCAATGTGTCCGGTGTTTCTGTCTCCACCTATACAAGCAGCTCCTCTAACACCAACGACATCACAGCCAATGTCATATAATGGTTTTAATTGGTCTTTTTTAACAGATCCTGCTAAAGCTACTTTCAATCCATAGCCATGAGCTTCTTCAGTGAATTTTTTACAATCATCAATATCTAAGTAATCAAATAAAGTGTGCCCATCTTTAACAGCAGTGTCTAACATAGCCAAATCTGCTCCAGCATCTCTTGCCACTTTAGGAATATCCCATGGACTTACAGCTCCAACTCTATGAGCATCAGCATAACCGGAAGCAACAACAATAGCATTAGGATCTGTATCCTTTACAGTTTTAACTACGTTTTCCATTACTTCTAAAGCTTCTTCATAGTTACTTGGACCGTATAATCCTACTTTAATGTAATCTGCACCAGAAACCAATGCACCCATAGCAGCTAAAGATACGGTTCCAGGCTTGTATGGAACATCTCCTAAAGTTGCACTTACAAGCATGTCATCAGGAGTAAGTTCTCTGATATCCTTAATAACCCAAGGGAAATTTGCACCAAGGGAACCTTCTTTAGGATTTTTTACATCAACTATGTCTGCTCCACCTTCAATGGATTCAATAGCTTCATCATGATTTATAGGACTAATTAATAAAAGCAATCATATTCCTCCAAACTATATAATTTTAATCATTTTGATTCTTAATTTATTTAATTATTTAATTATTATATTTAGTTAATCTTTTAATTATTTAAAATTAACTGATTTTACTGAAAATTTTTATAATGAAATTATTGTTAATTATATAATAATAATTCATATAAATATTTTAGATTATTTATACTTTTATAAATAATAATATAAATACTTTTAATTTTTTATATTGTCTAAAGGGCTTTGGAGAAATAATAGAAAAAGATATTGATAAGAAATAGCTAAAAAAGAGAAAGAATCAATGATAAAATAAGATAAAATAAGATAAAAAAAGAGAAAGGAGTTATATTAACTCCAAAAATAAAATTTTAATTTTTTCTAATGGCTAATGAAAACAATGCAAACAATGATAAAATTGCTAAAGCGAATGGATAACCTGTCTTTTTCTTAGAAATATCTATTTGCTTTTTAGAGCTTTTGATAGGATTTCCATTGGATTTGGAATCTAAATCCTTTTGTGAGCCATTTTCATCATTTTTTCCAAAAAGATCTTCTGGGAAATAGTCATCCCATGGGAAGTCATCATAATAATCCTCATTTGAATCGTTTTCTGGAGTATCAGGAGTATCTGGATTATCCGGATTATCCGGATTTTCTGGAACTTCAGGTTCATCAGGATTATTTTCTCCGCTTTCATTTAAAATAACATCAACGGTTGCAGAATCAAGGTTATTTGATTGGTTCATGTCAGGAGTTGAAGAGTTTGCGCTAACGCTATTTACAACTTCACCTTCCTCCAATGCTTTAGATGAAATGACTAATAATGCGGATTCATTGCTCTCCAAGTCACCAACTTTCCAGATTATCTTAACGAGATTTCCATCATCATCTTCAATGCTTTCCAATTCGCCTTTAGTCAACTCATATATGATAAATTCCAAGCTTTCAGGGAAACTGCCATTTACAATCACTTCACTTGCCTTATCAGGACCATTATTGGTTACATTTATTATCCAATTCACAACTTCATCAACGTAAACCGGATTCTTATCAGCATTTTTTGTTACAGATATATCGCATATTGGAAGTGTTTCCAAACTATCGTTATCATGGTTGTTTTCCTTATTCGGTTCATAAGTGATTGTTTCCACATCAGCAAGAACTGTTATGTTCTCATTGGATTTATTGGCCTTAGTGGTGATGTTTAATGAAATGCTATCTCCACTATCCAAATCACCAATAATCCATTCATAGTTTTCTGCATCAAATGAATCATCTGAAGAATTTAACACAATCAATCCTAAAGACTCCAAATCAGATAAGGAAACTGAAACATTGGAAGCATCATCAGGACCATCATTGGAAACGACAATGATCCAATCCACAATATCTCCATAGTTAACTGTGTCATTTGATGCATCAATATCGATTATCAAGTCACATATTGGATTGATTATCAAAGAGTCGTTATCAATGTTGTTTTCATAATCAGACTCTAATGTGCTTGTTTCAACTTCAGCGATTACAGTAATTGAATCATCAGATCTATTGACTTTTGTTGTGATAACCAATGAAACGTTGTCTCCACTATCCAAATCACCAATAATCCATTCATAGTTATTCAAATCAAATGAATCATCAGAAGAATTTAGTACAATCAAATCCAATGATTCCAAATCAGACAATGAAAGTGTTACATCAGCTGCATCATCAGGACCATCATTGGAAACGACAATAATCCAATCCACAACATCATCCTTATTTACAGGGCTTTCAGATACACTCACTTTAGTTATCAAATCACATATAGGTAAAGCATCGACGCTATCTGAATCATGATTATTGGATTCAATAGGGTCATATGTATCTGCACTTACATTTGCATTAAGGATTAAAGGTTTATCTGATGAATTCACCTTGGTTGAAATGACAAAACTGATTTCATCTCCAACCAAAAGACTTGGAATCTCCAATTTATTCCCAGTCTGATTGAAAGTGTCATTTGAACTGTCTAAATAGATCAATTCCTCCTCTGGATAATCCACTAAGACAAGCACTTTGCTTGCATTGTTTGGTCCATTGTTAACAACGGTTATTGTCCAATTGACAACATCCCCTGGCTTTACAATCTCCTCAGAAGCATTGACTGTAATGGCCAAGTCTGCCATAAGAACCCTAATTGTCTTATTGTCCAAGTTATTTGTAAGATTGGAATCCTCTTCAATAGATGACACATTTACAGGATAGTCAATAAGTCCTGTCTTATTGGTTTGAGCGTTAATAACCAAAGTCTGATTTTCACCTACATCTAAGTTTCCAACATCCCATATGCCATTTTCAGGGTCATATGTGCCTATTGAAGGAACGGATGATAAGTAAACCAATCCCTCTGGAATGATTGCACTCACATTCACTCCAGTTGCATTATTTGGACCGTTGTTCTTGACTTTAATGGTGAATTTAACTGTCTTGTTGAAATCTATATTCACTCTGCTTGATCCAATATCAACAGCTACATCAACGATTGGAATGATCTCAAACTCATTTGTTTCATCTATTGCCTTATAGTAATCGTCTTCAAAATGTTCTGCGTAGAGATAATATTTTCCAGGACTTAATGGATTGTCAATGTAATCGCTAATATTAAACTTTATATCTCCAAGAATGCCAGTTGTAAATGTTTCATTCAAGATAATCTCATTGCCTGAAATAATATCAGAAACCGCATCTGAAGAAGATAATAAACCTATTTCCTCAGGACTCTCTCTATAAATGATTACATTAACCAATTGGTTATCCTCTCTATCGTCCTGATACAAAAGACTTCCGTTCATGCTGTTTTCTGCTCCATCAACTGGATGTATCTCATCATTTCCAGTGACCTTTTGACCTTTTGAGGATATGTAACTAACATTATAGAAGTATATCTCATCCATAGATGCAGTATTATAGATTGCATTTGCAATATTATTGCCTCCAACCAAGGTCAAATTGATTAAAATGTCGCTTTCATTGAAATAGCTGATAGCAGGGTTAACATAGGAATCCAATATATAAGACCAAGCCTGATTCTTATCAAAATTGGTATTGGATAATGTCATTTTAGACCCATCAGTATATATTGCTGAACCGTTACGTGCAGTGTTGAATATGAAATTGGATGAGTCAACTGTATTGTTATCTCCTTTAATGTAAATGGCTCCACCTAATCCGCTTATGATATCAGACTTATTTGGGATTGCAGAATTATTTGAAAAATCAGAAGCAATTATATTGGCATTTGAACCTTCAATATAGATTGCCCCTCCCTTCTTGCTTACATTGTTGAAGCTTAGATTATTCAATATAAGATTGCTGTTTGAGCCTTTAATGTAAATTGCAGCTCCATTTTCACCTGAATTGTTCTTGAAATTGCTGTCATAGACATATGTGTTAGGCCCTTTAATGTATACGGAACCATTCACAAGCTTATGATTTGTGAAATTAGAACTGAAGATGTTTGAATTTGATCCAACCACATAAACGGCAGCTCCATAGCTTGCCCTGTTTGCATCAAAGCTTGAATTCAACACTGAAACGTCAGTTCCATTTATCAATATTCCAGCACCAATGTTTTTAGCGAAATTCTCATTGAATGTGGAATTGACTATTATTGCCTCATTTCCCATTATGAACAATGCGCCACCATCAGTGCCAGTTGCCTTATTCTCATTGAATGTAGAGTTAATAACCCTTACATTGTTTCCTTTTACTTGAATCGCACCGCCCATAGGAGCAGTGTTGTTTTCAAAAATGCATGAATTGATATTCACGCTAATGTTGTTTACCTCAAAACCAGTACTTATAGCACCTCCATAAATTCCAGCACTGTTATTTATGAAAATACAATCAATTATGTCACCATCTGAATGCAATGTGGTGGCTCCTCCCACTCTATTGCAATAATTATTGATGAAAGTGGAATTTGAAACCTTTATTCCAGGACGGAAGCAAAATGCACCTGCATGAGTGGTTTCATTGTCAGAAATGGCTGAATTGTTGATGAATAGACAATTTTCAACAGTCCCCTTATTGATCATTGTTTCTGAAACCCCTACTTGCAATCCTCCACCGCAAGCCTGAATGCTCTCATTGTTCCTAACGGTATTGTTGATGAATGTGCAATTTCTAACTGTAACATTGTTTGCAGCTATAGCCACATTTGAATATTTCCATGAAAAGCCGTTATAGAAGTTAGAGTTTTCCAAGAGGAAATTTGTAGTGTTTGGATAAACATAAATATGCGCACAGAATGTGCTTGCATTATTATGATTGAAATTGCAGTTGCTTATTTGGCCATTGCCTTCCAGATAGTAGACTGCCTTGTCATTTGCATTGATGAAATTGCAGTTTACCAATTTTACATTAGGAACTGTGACCCTAAAAATTCCAGATAGCTTTTTTGCATCTAAAGTTGCTCTAACATCTCCAGAACCACCACTTATAGTTACGGATTTGTTAACTATAATGACTGTCCCATTTCCGGTAAATGTCTTTCCGTTTAGATTGATTGTATCACCGGATTTTGCACTGTTGATTGAACTTTGAATGCTGCTGAATGTATTTCCACTAGGGCTGATACTAGATTTTAGAGAACTCTCATCTGAATTAATAGAACTTAAATTTGGACTGGAATCCTCATTCAAGTTGGATAATTCATTCATAGATCCTACACAATCCTCATCCTCATTGCTATTTACAATATTATCACTTATATCTTCATTTAAATTTGTAAAGGAAGATTCAGACTGTGAATCGATTGCAACTGAATTAAAGCTTAAATCCTCTAAATCAGTTGCACTAACAGTTGAAAATGTTAAAAATACACAGAGAATCATACAAATTAAACATATAATTTTTAATTTCAATGTACATAACACCTCATAAAATTTAGAAGAGAAAGAAATCCTAAAGAATTCCCAACAATATCTCAAATACGAAGTATTGAAAAAGAATTTTTAGAAAATATTTCTCTTCAAAAATAGTTAGATAGTCATCATTTATAAATTAAACAGTTTTTAGAGGTTTAAAATTGATTTAAAAGTAAAATATTATTTTAATATTAAAATAAAATTATAATTATAGAGTAATTTATTAAATAAATGATATATTGTATTTAAATTGGAATTAATTAAATTAAATCAATATTTGATTGAAGTTAAAAATAGTTAAAAAAAAGAATTTGGATTAAAAAAATAATATTCCAAAATGATTATTCACTATTATAATAGAAAATAGACTCCAAGAAGTCAAGATTCTTATAGGTTGAATTATCGCTTGAACTTGGAATTATGATTCCATAACCTGAATATTCCCCTTTTCCACCGTAAATTATGATTGGATCTCCATTATCCATATCTGTTGAATAGACTTGCCTTTCGGAAGGAGTTTCAAACTCGCATTTGAAAATGTCCAAGACATACCAGTCATCATCATCCACACTCACGTAATATGTTTCATATTCTGTGATGTTGAATCCATCGGATTCGATGTTGTATGAATGGTTTGAGTCAATCAGCTGAACTTTACCTTCTCCGCTTAGATATGCATTCCTATCTATTGACAGGTTATAAGGCTCATTGTCCCAATCTTCGTGAGGATTCATGTTGTATCTGTATTTATCAAGAGATATATTGTCTGCACTGTCCTCTAGAACTGAAGTGTCATAATCGCTTGAATTGTTGTCATAGGCAAAAAATGTTATTATTGAAAAGAGCAGCAATAGAATGAAAAGAGCTATGCATACCTTTTTAAAAGGAAATTTCTCTTCATTTCCAATGTTTCCCTTATCATTTCCAGAACTCTTTTTGGAAGAGCTTTCAAAAGGATTTGTAGAGCTTCTGTTATCAAAATCATCAAATGGTCCATCAAACTCTTCTGATTTTGAATAATGATCTGCCTTGTACCTTGGAACGTATTCCCAACCGCAATTAGGACAGAACTTTGCATTATCAGAAAGTTCCCTACCACAGTTTCCACAATATTTTGCCATTTTCAACCCCCTTAAACAAACAATCAACAAAATACAATTAACTAATGAATATATAATTATAAAAAAAGATTTTCAAAAACATTAAAAAAAAATATAAAATTAAAACAAAAAAGTAAAGAAAAGAGAATAATAAAAACTATTTATTCTCCTTTAACTTCATCATCTACTTCAATACCCATTTTAGCTGCCATTCTAGCAAGAATGATGGTTACAACAACAGCTAATATAGTTACAATAATAGCATATATGAATAATCCGCCAAGTGCATCTCCAGTACCTACTAAGGTTTCAATTAACTTTTGGATTGCATCGTTCCATGCTAAACCTGCAACTAAACCGAATGCAGTGGTTACTAAGGTAATAATAGTTTTCATAACAGTTTTTGCTACCATAATATATCTCCATAATATTTTTAAAAAAACAACTAAAATTAGCAATTAACTACAAATTTAACTTAAATAAAGAAATTCACTCATAAAATTTCAGTTAAATAGAATTGACTAATTTTTAGTTATTTGATATTTTGTAATTTATCATATATAAAGTTATTACTAAAATACAGTTATAATAATACATTAAAATAAGATTTGCTTAATTTTCAGTTAAGATTTTGAAAATAAGTGAAAATTATAAACATAAATGAGAAAATAAAAACATTAACTAGGATAAATAATGAAAAATTAATAAAAAATCATCTAATAAATAACATCCACTACATAACATTCATTTGAAACAGTTAATTCTCTTTCATCACCAATTTAACTGCCCTCTCTGCAACTCATCATTTGGGAGAATAGCCCTATAATGAATAATAATTTGCTCATTCATATAACTTTTTTTCCAATTGAACGGCATTTGTAGAAGTTTTTACAGTTCCTACCCCTATCATATCACTAAATGATAATTTTTTCTTAAAGGAAACAACAATCTCACCACAATCATTTTCTTCCCATTCCACTATATCACCAGGTTGAACATCATATTTTTTTCTGTATACTTCAGGAATTGTAGTTTGATTATTTTTATAGACTTTAGTTTCAATAACCATAAAAATCACCATACTTTTTAATTAATGTTATGTAATATTATATTTACAATAAAAGTTACTATGACGATTATTTCACTCAAAATACTTTATTTTACAATGAAATATTAGACTTTAGACATTATAAAAATTTTTAAAGTGCGAAATTGTGAATAAACACAAATGTGTAAAAAAAATAGTGAGTTAATCCACTATATGAACTAACTCATTGTGGTAAAAACTTTGAAAATAAAAAAATAAATCAATTTTCAATCATTATTAGCTTGCCTGTATTGGAATCCTTGTAGACTTTTCCAAGCTCACTGTACCCTTCTCCAGATGAGGAACTTACATCAGGAGTCTCATTCAACTGCTTGCCTTGATCAATTTCAGTCACCTGCTTCATGGCATTGATAGCATCCTGTCTTTGCTCTGGTGTAACACTATCATTGAATACAATTGCCTGCATGTTCCAGCTTATAACAAGGAAAACCAACAATCCAACTGCAATAACAA
>NZ_CALDKF010000033.1 GCF_937898925.1 uncultured Methanobrevibacter sp. | reverse complement strand
TGTCCATGCTGTTGTGAAATTTCCATTGATGCCTGTCTGTGAGAATCCAATTCCAGCTGAATTGATTCTGATGACATTGTGAGCCTGTTCTTTGGGCAACTCATCAACAATGAGAATCTGATTGCCCTCATAAATGCAATATGAATTGCCCAGAGCTCCCCAGATTTTGTCTTGAGCCTGTTGGAGCTCAGATGTCAATGTCACTGTCAATGTCTGATTATTCTCAGCAATGGCTGTGTTCATGGTGTTTTCCAATGTGTTCATGAGCCCTGAGAGCTGAGGCTGTGCATTGCCAAATTCAACCTCAATATATTTTCCCAGAATACAATCATAAACATATGACAGCACAGATGTGATCAGATTGATTCCAAGCCTCTCATCAATTACCTCAACCACATCACCAATGTCTGTGATCTTCTCCATGTTTGCCTTGAGAGTGTAATTGACCTTTGGAATGGAATTTGCATCAACATATGCCTGAGCCTTTACTCTCAAATCATCAAGCAATGCCTGATGGTATGCCAGCTCATCTCCCTCAAAATCCTCCAGCTCAAGCTGTTGCTCAAAGCTGATTGTCTTTGTGAATGGTATTTCATATTGGACATCAGATGCCACATATAAACCCTCAAGCAATAGACCATCCTTGCCAACAGGCATGAGCTTTGTGACCACTGAGCTCCAATCATAATCAACAGTGATCTCTTTTAGATTCTTTTTATATTGAATTGTAACACCATTATCATGACCAATCTGATTCATGATCTTGATGCTCCAATTGTCTCTGACCAGATGCCCTCCCCATCTCTCCAGCACTGTCTGGATTGCCTCATTCAGAGATTTTCTGACACATCTGAATGAATTGACATTGGTGACATCAGACATCACTGTGAATGGTGATGTGTTGTCTGTGGCATTGTTGAGATGATCAAGAGCATCATTGCAATTCTTGTTGACCACATTGGAATCAGCAATCAGATAATTCACAGAATCATAAAAGAGATGGAGACATTTGGCTGTGATCTTTCTCCTTGTTGTTGAGACATTCTTGATTCTGAATGCCTGATCTCCCTGTGGTGTTGGAGCAACAACAATGTTATTTGGTGAGATATAATCCAAATATTCAATAGGACATTCCAAATCAAGATAAAAATCACCATTGTCAACTTTATGCACCTGTGCCTTGTATGGCTGAATGACGACATCTCCATTGCTGGAGAATAATGTGTCATCTATCCCAAAGACCTTTATCAATTAAATCACCTCATTTGCTGATTAGATATTCCTCAAGGCATTTCTCAGCCTCTCTCAGAGCCTTGATGTCATTGCCATTTATCGAATGCTTGAGCAATGCCAGCAAAGCTGTCTGTGTGATCTTGTTGCCATCCTCAATCTCCTTGAATCTCCTGTCATCATTGGAGAAATACCCTTGAAATTTTTCAATGACAGCATCCAGCTTGTCAAGCCTCTCCTCACAGTGTCCAATCCTCTCATCCTGTTTCTTCTTTGGCTCTTTGAGCTTTGAGATGAGATTCACAATCACTCCACAGGCTGTGGATAATGTGATGACAGCTGATGCCAAAATGATCAGCTGTGCTGGTGTAAATTGAATCACTGTGTCCATTGTTGGTCTCCTTATGATGCTACAAATGTTATGCAATCCAAAATTCTTGCAGTATCTGCATAAACAGCAATTTGCCCGTTCGGTCTTATAATGGCGTATCTTGTTGCATGTGTTGTGCCTGTTGCTTTTAATGCTGTTGTTATAGTTCCTTTTGGTCTAAACCCTTCTGGTAATGTTGCTATGGTTAAAAGAGTATTAGCACTTGCTATGATTATATCAATGTTAATAGATACAACTTTGCCAGACTTCCAATAATTAAGTGTTTCGTTTGCACCTGTTGATGTTGAAACATTTGTCAATGGAGCACTGACAGGCTCTGTTGTTTCCAAATCTGATGCATTTGCCTTTGCATCAAGAGCATCAGCTGTGTTTGTTGATGAGCCAGCTGAGACAGGCAACATGCTTGCTGTGTTTATTGTGCCAGAGACAAGATGCTCATTGCCATTTTCATCAATGTAAATCTGTTTTGCCATGTTTACCTCCTGTTAAACCACTTGCACCCATGATTGCCAACTTCCATTCGTACATACTCTAATATGCAATGTTGGTGTGTTGTTGTTTGCCAAACAGATTTGTGTGGCATAATTTGGCTCATTTGCTGCCCTTATTACAATAATTTGAGCCCATGCATTTCCTGAGTATGGTCTGTTTGTTGGATTGTAAAATGAATAAATGCCATTGTCTTTTATATCATTCAAATCAACAATAGCTGTTCCATTGTAAATATATCCAAATTTACCAACCAAATCAGTTTGTATGTCTGAAATATCATCATCAATTGTCTCAATCTTATCAGCAACAGAGACACCAGCTGAGAGTTCAATGTCATCAGCTGTTGCATTGAGATTCCAAGCATCAGTGATGACATACAATGTGTTTGGCTGTTTTGACACCAAAGCATCATATTCAGCCTGTGTGAGCTCAATCACTTGCTTTTGAGCAATCCATTCTGAATTGTCGGCATCATATCGGAGGCAATCTCCAGCTGATGCATTTGCTGTGTCAACATCTGTGAGGTCATCAATTGAGCCAACTGTGGACACAGAGCCAGCAATCCATTTTTCATTCTCATCATCCCAAACAAGAGCATCATTGGCTGATGGAGATGAGACATCAACATCAGAGAGGTCAATCAGCTGTCCTCCTGTGGCTACCTCAGCCAGATCAGCTGTGTTTGCCTTCTCATCAATCTTGTCTTTGATTGATGTGCCAGCCTCATAATTCAAGGAGGATGCATCAGCTGTCTTGTTTTTCCATCTGTGATTGTCAAGGTCATATGCAAGCATTTGACCATCAGTGATGTTTGCCAGAGCAACATCATCCAGCTCAGAGAGATTGTCAGGCATGGATGAAATCTCATCATTGATCTTGTTGGAGCTCCATGTTGTGCTGTATGCTGTTGATGTGTCATCAATCTCAGCTCC
>NZ_CALDKF010000032.1 GCF_937898925.1 uncultured Methanobrevibacter sp. | reverse complement strand
ATATTATATAATTATATTTTTTTATTCTCGTGATTTTATGAAAATTTCAAAAAAGAAACATCTTGAAATGATTTTGGAAAAAGTTCCGAATCATCCAAATCCAAAGGTTGGACTTGAACAGTATTCCACTCCTGCAACAATTGCTGCAGATCTAGTGTGGAATGCATATGGTTTAGGTGATATCGATGGCATGAATATTTTGGATCTTGGGTGTGGCACTGGAATATTTGCAATTGCATCTTCACTTATGGGTGCAAGCTATTCATTAGGTGTTGACATTGACGGTGAATCAATAGCTTTAGCAAAAATCACTCAAAATAGCATATCTGAACAATATGATGTAGATGTCAATAATACAAATTTCATAGTTGGAGACATTAATTCATCTAATTCAATAAGTGATTTATTAAATGAAAGCCATCTTAGCAAAATCAATAATAATGAAAGTTCATTAAATAGATTTGACACTTTGATTCAAAACCCACCTTTTGGATCTCAAGAGAAGGGAAAAAGGCATGCTGATAGAAAATTTATGGAATTTGCAGTTGGCAGTGCTGATGTCATTTACTCATTTCATATGAAGAATACTGAAGAGTTTGTAATTGATTACTATAGGGATCTTGGTGCAGAGGTCACTCATAAATTGGTATATAAGTTTCCAATTCCAAAAATCTATGATTTTCATAATGAAGAGTCTCGGGATGTAAAAGTTGTTGTATTGAGAGTTGAGAATTTTGATTAATTGTTATTTTAGTGGTTGTTTTGAAGGTTGGAATTTTTAATAATATGAAAACTACTTTTTTTAGCAAAACCTTTATATACTATAAATAACTTAAATATTACTAATCTATATGTCTACATTATGTAATTTATAAGAAATTTTTAAATTTTTTATTTAATTTTCATGATTTATTGGTATTAAACATCTGTCTAATGTTAAATATCAGTGTAAAGAATCAATTTTCATAGGTTTTTTGATGGTTTAGCTTGGGCTATGTTTTGTAGCTATTTAAATCGTGTTAATCATGAATATTTATTTTTTCTTATTTTTACGGATTTTAGATTTAATTGGTATTTTAGCTCTTTTTGACTAAATGCTTTATTAAATGTTCAATCATGTTGCATATGGATTAAAAATTAAAATTTGATAATATGCAAAACAATAAAGTGTCAGTCTTTATACCGAATTCATTCTTGGCAGAAACTAAAGACTTAAAATTAAAAACATCAAAAGTGGGTTTAATTGGTAGGGCTTTAGCTTTGTTTGAAGTTGATGAAGTCGTTGTTTATAAAGATCTTTCAATTCCGGACAGTGAACAGACAGAGGATGGAGATTTCATAGCTGAAATTCTCAAGTATATGGATACTCCACAATACCTTAGGAAAAAGGCAATCCCTATAAAGCCTGAATTAAGGCATGTTGGAATATTGCCTCCTTTAAGAGTGCCTCACCATCCTGTTGGTCAAGCTGAATTAGGCGATTACAGACAAGGATACACTGTTAAAAGGAACAAGAAAGGTACCTTTGTAGATATAGGTATGGATAAGTTGGCGTTTTGCAAAGAGCAACTTACTGTGAATAAAATATTTTCATTTAAAATCACTAAGTTTGCTAAAGAGGTAATAGTCACACCTGATGAACCAGATGACATTTACTGGGGATTTAAGACATTATCTACTAATAAAGGTCTTAAAAATAGCTTAAAATTAGTTAATCCCGACTTTGTGGTGGAAACTACAAAGTATGCAGATACAATCGATACTATTTTTGACGAATTGAAATCTAAAGTAGAAAGTTCAAATCATATAGCTATCGTGTTCGGAGGACCATATTCTTCTATTTCAGAAAATGTGGAAAGTTCCAAGTGGGAAACTATAAAGTTAAATACAATTCCAAATCAAGGAACCGAGACCGTAAGAACCGAAGAAGCTGTAATTTCAACTTTAGCTATTTTCAACATACTTTAAGTTAATAGTTCATTATTAACTTCCGCATTTACGTAGCGTTAATACGTAATATTATAAATACATTAAAAAAACATATAGATCGAAGCTTTAGCTATTGTCAGCTTTAGCTTTCAAGGATTTGCTTTATAATTAGACACTATAAAGTTTGCTCCGCAATGGAGATATTCCATAAAGACATGGGATAAGTTATGAAGTCTAGACAACTTTATAATAAATCTTTGAGAAGTACATAAACAAGTTTGAGCTTGTTTTTCACGTTTATCTAGCTTTATTTAGCTTATATGCTGTTTAATTTTTGCCTCTACAGTCTTAATCTAGATATTATTAGATATTATTATTTAAACTTAGGCTGTATGCTCAATCTAGATTGATTTAGGAGACTGTATGCTAAATTATTAACTATAAACTGAATAATCAAGTTTAAACAGTGTAGAATTTTAGCGATTTGACTAAAAGAGCAAATATGGCTATTTATTCTGAGATTTTATTGATTAAGAATTTAATTTAAGATTAGACAACTTAAAGAAAATGATTGGATCAATGAATCAAAATTTGTAAAAGAATCTATTTTAATAGATTAATAGAAATTAAAATATTTTAATAGATTAGACTGATTAATTATAGGAAAAAATTATAGAAACGGAGGAAAAGAATGGTAAGACATCACCAACCAAGAAAAGGTTCTGTGGCATTTAGCCCTCGTAAAAGAGTAGCTAAAGAAACTCCAAGAATCAAAGCTTGGCCAAGTAATGAAGAACCAAAACTTTTAGGTCTTGCAGGTTACAAAGCAGGTATGACTCATGCTATGGTTGTAGACAATGACAAAAACTCTCCATCCCACGGTATGACTGTTTTCACTCCTGTAACTGTTTTGGAAGTACCACCCCTTGTAATCATGGGGATAAGATCATACGAAAAAACTGCTCATGGACTTAAAGCTATCACCGAAGTTATTGCAGATAATTTGGATGAAGAGCTCTCTAGGAAAATTACCCTTCCTAAAGACTATGATAAATCTGAAGCTATTGCAAAAATACAAGACGCTTTAGACAAAACTGAAGATGTTAGAGTTTTAGTGCACACTAACCCTAAGATGGCTAGCGTACCTAAGAAAAAACCTGAAATCTTTGAATGTGCATTAGGTGGAAGTTCCGCTGAAGAAAAATTAAACTATGCACTTAACTTATTAGGTGAAGAAGTCAGAGCAAGCGATATCTTTAATGAAGGACAATATGTAGACGCTATTGCAACCACCAAAGGAAAAGGAGTCCAAGGGGTTGTAAAAAGATGGAATATTAGAATTCAATACGGTAAAGCTATGAGAAGTGGAAAAGGAAGACACGTAGGTTCCATTGGTCCTTGGTCTCCTGAAAGAACTATGTGGACTGTTGCACAAGCAGGTCAAATGGGATACCACAAAAGAACTGAATTTAACAAGAAAGTCTTAAAAATCGGAGATGTATCCGAAGTGGATGCAGTTAACCCTGATGGTGGATTTATCAGATACGGTTTAGTCAAAAACGACTACGTATTAGTTAAAGGTTCAGTCCCTGGCCCTACTAAAAGATTAGTAATTCTTAGACAAGCTATCAGACCTAAGAAAGCTGATGAAGCAGCTCCTCAAATTGAATTTATTAGTACTGCTTCTAAACAAGGTGTATAAGAGGGGAGAGTCAAATGAAAGTTAATGTTTATTCAATTCAAGGGGAAGTAAAAGAAGAAATCGAACTTCCTGCTATTTTTAGTGAAGAATACAGACCTGACCTTATTAAAAGAGCAGTTCTTTCCGCTCAATCCGCAAGAATCCAACCTTGGGGTAATGACCCTATGGCAGGTAAAAGAACTTCTGCAGAATCTTGGGGATCTGGTAGAGGTGCAGCTATGGTACCTAGAATCAAAAGCGGTGCTAGAGCAGCATTCGTTCCACAAGCTAAAGGTGGAAGAAAAGCTCACCCTGTAAGAGCTGAAAAGAATCATCACGAAAAAGTAAACAATAAGGAAAGAAGATTTGCAATCAGATCTGCTGTTGCAGCTACTACCAATGAAGAATTAGTTGCTGGCAGAGGTCACAAAATCGAAAATCTCGAACAAGTTCCTATTATTGTTGAAGATGATTTGGAAACTGTTAAGACTGCTAGTGAAACTCGTGAAATCTTCAAAGCATTAGGAGTTTACGATGATATCATTAAAGCTAAAAACAGCAAACATATAAGAGCAGGTAGAGGAAAAACAAGAGGACGTAAATACAAATCCAGCAAAGGACCTTTAGTGGTTGTAGCTGAAGACAAAGGCATTGGCTTAGGTGCAAGAAACCACGCTGGTGTAGAAGTCGTTACAGCAGAAAACTTAAATGCTGAATTATTAGCACCTGGTACTCATGCTGGTAGGTTAACTGTTTATACTAAGTCCGCTGTTGAAAAATTAGGAGGATTATTCCAATAGATTCCTGTGGGAATTTATTAGGTATAGTTTAAGAAGGTGGATATTTATGGATCCTTATAAAATTATTGTTAAACCTCATGTAACTGAGAAAACTATGAATTTAATTGATCAAAACAACGAACTTGCTTTTGTTGTTAGAAGAACATCTACAAAAGCTCAAATCAAAAAGGCTTTTGAACAGCTATATGACCAAGAAGTAGCAAGAGTCAACACTCACATTACTCCAAAAGGTATTAAATTAGCTTATGTCAAACTCACTGAAGAAGGCGAAGCTGAAGATGTAGCTGTTAAAATGGGAGTATTCTAAGGAGGACTGATTATGGGAAAACGATTAATACACCAACGTAGAGGAAGAGGAACTCCTGCTCATCGTGTTGCTTCTCACAGATTCAAAGATAAAATCCAATACAGAGCATACGATGATTTAGAAAAAGAAGGTAGTTTAAAAGGTAAAGTCGTAGAAATCATTCACGACCCTGCAAGAACTGCTCCTATTGCTTTAGTTAAATTCGAAAATGGTGAAAAAAGACATATTTTAGCTCCTGAAACCATTCAAGTTGATGATGATATCGAATGCGGTATTTCAGCACCTATCAGTTTCGGTAACACTTTACCATTAGCTGAAATCCCTGAAGGTACTCCAATTTACAATATTGAAAACACTCCAGGAGACGGAGGTCGTTTCGTAAGATCTTCTGGAACTTATGCTTCTTTAATTACCCATGATGCAACTCAAGCTGTTGTAGAATTACCATCTGGTGAATTAAAATCTTTCCATCCTCAATGCCGTGCAAGTATCGGTGTTGTAGCTGGTGGAGGAAGAAAAGAAAAACCTTTCTTGAAAGCAGGTGTCAGATGGCATGCTTATAAAGCTAAAGGTAAGAAGTTTATGACTGTTAGAGGAGTAGCAATGAACGCTGTTGACCACCCTCACGGAGGAGGTAACAGACAACACCCAGGTCGTCCTACTACTATTTCAAGACACGCACCACCTGGAAGAAAAGTTGGTTCAATTGCAGCTAAACGTACTGGAAAAAGAAGATAATTTAAGGAGATGTGTCATTGGCTAGAAAAATATTTAAATACAGAGGATATACTATTGAAGAATTAAAAGAAATGTCCTTGGACGAATTTATTGAACTTTTACCAGCAAGACAAAGAAGATCCTTAAAAAGAGGATTCTTACCAAGACAACAGTCTGTGTTGGATAAAATGAGAAAATTACAAAAACAAGATAAGAAAGGTGGAAAACCTGTAGTAGTTAGAACCCACTGTAGAGATATGATTGTAATTCCTGAAATGGTTGGAACCACTTTCGGTATCTACAATGGTAGAGACTTTGTTGAAGTAACTTTCACCCCTGAAATGTTAGGATGCTTCTTTGGTGAATTCGCACCAACCAGAGCTAGAGTTCAACATGGTGACCCAGGTATGGGAGCTACTAGATCATCTATGTTTGTACCACTTAAATAAGGAGATTAAAACATGGCTAAAAACAAATACGCTTATAACAATAAAGATGCTGATGAATCCAAAACAGCACGTGCTATGGCAAGATCCCTTAAAGTTTCCCCAAAACATTGTGTGGAAATTTGTAGTGCAATTAGAGGCATGGATGTTGCTAAAGCAAAAGCATACTTAAATGATGTAATTGAAATGAAAAAAGCTGTTCCTTTCAAAAGACACAACAGAGATGTTGGTCACAGAAAAGGTATGAAAGGTTGGGCTGCTGGAAGATACCCTGTAAAAGCTTCTAAAGCAATTTTAAATGTTATTGAAAATGCTGAAGCAAATGCAGAATACAAAGGTATGGATGTAGAAAACCTTAAGATTGAACATATCTCTTCCCACAGAGGTATGGTCATTAGAGGAGCTAGACCAAGAGCATTTGGTAGAGTAACTCCATTCAACACTCCAACTACCCATATTCAAATAGTTTTAGTGGAGGCTTAAATAATGATAGAAAAAGATTTCGTTACAGAAGGTCTCAGAAGAACCAAAATTGATGAATATTTAGAAAAAGAACTCGAAAGAGCAGGTTACGGAGGAATGGACATCCAAGTTACTCCTTTAGGAACTATGGTTATCGTTTATGCTGAAAGACCTGGTATGGTAATTGGTAGAGGTGGAAAAACCGTAAGAGCTATTACCCAAAGTCTTAAAACCAAATTTGACTTGGACAACCCTCAAGTGGAAGTTAAAGAAGTTGACGTACCTGAATTGAACGCTAGAATCATGGCTTCTAAAATAGCAAACATGCTTCAAAGAGGTATGCACTTCAGAAGAGTAGCATATTCCACTATCCGCAGAATCATGGGTGCTGGAGCTCAAGGTGTAGAAGTAACTATTTCCGGTAAAATCAGAGGTTCCAGATCTGCTGTTGCTAAATTTACTGAAGGTTACATCAAGAAATGTGGTGAACCTGCAACCAGATTTGTAGAAGAAGGTTTCGCTACCGCACCTTTAAAACCTGGTGTTTTAGGTATCGTTGTCAGAATCATGCCTCCTGAAGCAGTTTTACCTGATAAAGTTGATATTCTTGCTCCTATTGCAGAACCTGTAGAAGAAATTGTTGAAGAAGAAGTGGCTGAAGAGGAAGTTGAAGAAGTAGTCGAAGCTGAAGAAGACCTCGAAAACTTAGAAGAAATCGAAGAAGTTGAAGAAGTAGTCGAAGCTGAAGAAGACCTCGAAGAACTTGAAGCAGCTACCGAAGATTCCGAAGAGGAATAAATCTTTAAGGAGTTGAGAAAATGGCAATTTTAAGAAGTAAAGAAATTTGGGAAATGGAAATTGAGGACATCGAAGAAAAATTGGTGGAACTCAAAGCGGAACTCGCTAAAAACGTTTCCAAAAGTGCTGCTGCAGGTGTTAATGAAAACCCTGGTAAAATTAGAGAACTCAAAAGGACTATTGCTCGTGTTCTTACAATTATGAACCAAAAACAGAAGGAGAATTAAATGTCAAAAATCTGTGATGTATGTGGTCTTCCTGAAGAACTTTGTGTTTGTGAGGAAATTGCAAGAGAAGTTCAATCTGTAAAAGTGTTTACAGTCAGAAGAAGATTTGGAAAACTCATGACTATTATCGAAGGTATAGATGAACACGATATAGACATTAAAGAGCTCACTAAAACTCTTAAAGCAAAATGTGCTTGTGGAGGAACTGCCAAAAAAGGCCAAATTGAACTCCAAGGAGATCATAAGGCAAGAGTTAAAGAGGTTTTATCTGAAATGGGATTCTCTTCCGACACTATTGAAATCAGAGATTCTGATAAGAAATACAATAAGAGAAGAAGACATTAATGTCATAATTCATATCCTAAATTCACATACTGAGGCTTAGAATGATAAGCTCAAAAAATATATTCTATCATGAATTAATTGGGTTAGAACTTAAAGTTGTTGACAGTTCCAATCCCTCTTTGATAGGGCTACAGGGAACAGTCATTGATGAAACCAAAAAGACTTTAAGGATTGAAGTGAAGGAAAATGTTCAAGATGAAGACTTAAGTTCTAATCAGAATGATTTTAATTTTATTTATAAAGAGAAATTAATTCAGAAAGATGTTTCTGTATTTCAATTTAAGGTTCCGGATGGGACCATAGTTGAAATTGATGGTAAAATATTGTTGAATCGTCCTGAAGATAGGATAAAAAGAAGATATAAAAAAATTTAATGGTGATAAAATGGTTGGTCTTAATGTTAAGGAACCAGAAACTAAATGTGATGATCCTAACTGCCCTTTCCATGGTACTTTATCTGTTAGAGGACAAGTCCTTGAAGGTGTTGTTACTACTAATAAAGCAGAAAGGACTATTACTGTAGAACGTAGTTTCTACAAGTTCATTAGAAAATATGAAAGATACGAAAAAAGGAAATCAAGAATTAACGTTCACAAACCTGATTGTCTTGATGTAAAAATTGGTGATGCTGTAAAAATTGCAGAATGTAGACCATTAAGTAAAACTAAACACTTTGTATTAGTTGAAGTAAAAGGTGATGATTAGAATGAAACCTACTACATCCAGCGTAACTAAAGCTTTACCAATTGGTGCAAGACTTCAATGTGTTGACAATACTGGTGCTCGTGAAATCGAAATTATTTCTGTAAAAGGATTTAAAGGTGTTCGTAGAAGACTCGACGTAGCTGGTGTCGGTGATATGGTAGTTGCTTCTGTAAAGAAAGGGACTGCTGATATGAGAAGAGAAGTTGTCAACGCAGTTGTTGTAAGACAGAAAAAAGAATACAGACGTGCTGATGGTCTTCGTGTAAAATTCGAAGACAATGCTGCAGTAATCATTACTCCTGAAGGAGTATTGAAAGGTTCTGAAATCAGAGGACCTGTTGCTAAAGAAGCAGCTGACAAATGGCCTAGTGTAGGCAGTGCAGCAAGCATATTAATTTAAGTTTATGGTGATTAAATGTCAATTCAACCAAGAAAACAAAGAAAAGCTCTCTACACTGCTCCTTTACACATTCGTCGTAAACTCATGAGTGCTAATTTAAGCAAAGATTTAAGAGCAGACATTGGTAAAAGATCTTTACCAATAAGAGTTGGAGACAAAGTTCAAGTTGTTCGTGGTGACTTTAAAGGTCATGAAGGAAAAGTTGAATCTATTGATGCAAAAAGATACAAAGTTACCGTTGAAGGAGTTACTTTAAGCAAACCTGACGGAAACGCTGTATTGCTTCCAATCCACCCATCCAACTTGATGATTATTGAAGCTGATTTAAAAGATGAAAGAAGATTAAATATGGAGGAATAAGATGGCAAAAATGGGATCTAGAAAGCATCTTAAAAGGTATAAAGCACCTAAAAGCTGGCCTATCCATCCTAAAGAAGACACCTGGACAGTAAAACCTGCTCCTGGTTCTCACGCTATTGAAGATTCTTTACCTTTACTCGTTATCATCAGAGACATTTTAGGTCTTGCTGATAACTCCAGAGAAGCAAAAAGAATTATCAATACAGGTAATGTATTAATTGATGGAAGAGCTGTAAAAGATTATAAATTCCCTGTCGGTTTTATGGATGTCTTAACTATTCCTAAAACTGAAGAAAATTACAGAATCCTTTTAGATACTAAAGGAAGATTAACTTTACACCCAATTTCTGCAGAAGATGCAACTTACAAATTAGCTAAAGTCGTAAACAAATCTACTATTAAAGGCGGAAAAACCCAATTAAACCTTCACGATGGTAGAAACGTTTTAGTTGATGAAGATGTATATGCAGGTCAAGATGTAATATGCATTGGTATTCCTGAACAGGAAATCAAAGAAAACTTCAAATTTGAAGATGGTGTAGTTGTACTCGTTACTGGTGGTAAACACACTGGTGAACTCGGTAAAATCCAAGAAGTTATTGTGGATGAATCTTCCAAACCAAATACTGCAATTATCGAAAAGGCAAATGGCGATTCTTTCTTAACCTTAAAAGAATATGCATTTGTAATCGGTAAAGATGAACCAGCTATTGACTTATTGGAGGTTAACCAATGAACCCAATGAATGAAGTTATCATTTCAAAAGCTACCATCAACATTGGTGTTGGTGAAGCTGGTGAAAAATTATCAAGAGCTATGACTCTTATTGAAAACATGACTGGTCAAACCCCTGTTAAGACCTATTCCAAAGTAACTAACCCAGAATGGGGTATCAGAAAAAGACAACCTATTGCATGTAAAGTAACTCTCCGTGGAGAAAAAGCTGAAGATGCAATTAAATTGGTTTTAGAAGGTATTAACAACAAATTAAGACCTAGTCAATTTGATGCACAAGGTAATGTTTCTTTCGGTATTAGAGAACATATTGATATTCCTGGAATGAGATATGATCCAGATATTGGTATTTTTGGTATGAATCTTTCTATCACCTTTGAAAAACCTGGTTATAGAATTAAAAGAAGAAAAATCCAAAAGAAATCTATTCCAAAAAGACATAGAATCACTCCTGAAGAAACTATGAAATTTATGGAAGAAAAATTCAATGTTACCATTGCTGAGGAAGAGGACTACGAATAATCCTGCAAAAGGTAATTTGAAATTAAAATGATATGTTAAGGTGATTATATTGCCAAGAAAATACGGAAAAGCAGCAAAAAAATGTAGCCGTTGTGGAGACCACTCTGCTATTGTAAGCAGATACGGACTCAACTTATGCAGGCAATGTTTTAGAGAAATTGCTCCTAAAATAGGATTTAAAAAATATAATTAAGAAAGGTGTTTATTATGACTCTTATGGACCCTCTTGCTGATGCTTTAACAAACATTAGAAATAACGAACGTCAAGTAAATGACCACTGTACTATTTCTCCAGCATCCAAATTAATTGGACGCGTGTTAAGCACTATGCAAAAAGAGAATTATATAGGTGAATTTGAATTTATAGATGACAACAAAGCTGGAAAATTCGAAGTAGAATTGGAAGGTAACATCAATCAATGTGGTGTAATTAAACCTCGTCATGCTGTAAAGAAAGATGAATTTGAGAAATTCGAAAAAAGATATTTACCAGCAAAGAACTTCGGTATCTTAATCGTAACTACTCCTGAAGGTATCATGACCCACAGAGAAGCTAAAGAAAGAGGTATCGGCGGACGTTTGTTGGCTTACATGTATTAGGTGATTAAATATGGTATTAGCTGCAGCTATAAGGGAAGAAATTGAAATCCCTGAAGGCGTTGAAGTTATAATTGGAGATGAAGTTACTGTAAAAGGACCAAATGGTGAAACTTCCAGAAAATTTACTTATCCTAATGTAACTATTGCAAAAGAAGATAATCTTGTTGTTCTTGAAACCGCTTTCCCTAAAAAGAAAGACAAATCCATGATTGGAACTACTAGAGCTCACATCAACAATATGATTACTGGTGTAACCGATGGTTTCACTTATCATATGAAAATTGTATTTGCTCACTTTCCAATGGCTGTAAAAGTTCAAGACAAAGAAAAAACTGTTACTATCGAGAACTTTATTGGAGAAAGACATCCTAGATCTTCAAAAATCGTTGGAGATGCTAAAGTTCAAGTTAAAGGTGATGAAGTAATCATTACTGGTGTTAACAAGGAAGATGTCGGTCAAACTATGGCTAACTTAGAACAAGCTACTAAAATTAGAGGTAAAGATCCTAGAGTATTCCAGGATGGTATCTATTTAACTAGTAGAGAATAGTTATAATGGTGATTTGAATGAGTAAAGATTTTAAAAGACAAGAATATGCTCGTTATAAAAAATTAGGAACCAAATGGAGACGTCCTAGAGGAAAAACTAGTAAAATGAGAAGATACGAAGCAGGTAAACCTGCAATGCCATCTATCGGTTATCGTACTCCTAGAGCTACTAGAGGATTACATCCTTCTGGTTACAAAGATGTTCTTGTTAATAACATGAAAGAATTAGAAGCACTTGACGGCGAAACTGAAGCTGCAAGAATCAGTGCTACTATTGGTAAACGTAAAAAAGAATTGATGTTAGAAAAAGCATCAGAATTAGGTATAAAAGTTTTAAATAAATAAATGTAAAGAAAGAAAAATTTAAATTTTTCTCATGATAGATGATAAAACTAAGTTTTTTCATTTCCTAAAAATTGTTATGCGATTTAATTTAAAGTAAATTTTTAAAATCATAAATTTATAAAAGCTTACTTGTAAGAAAAATAGGGGCGTTGTATAAAGTTGGTAAGGGATTATTGAATACGTCTTTAACCTCATACCACAACATATATGACAATGATTCTAATCAATTAATTGATTCGGGAATTTAGTATAATAAATTCCGGGATAAAGGTTAAATAATTAATTGTGTGTAATTTAATGAGTAAATTTATGGAAAATTTATTTTTTAAATATATTGGCCAAAAGTCAAGCAAGAGAATCTTTTTTCTTATAAAGAGCTAACAATTAAATTAAAACAATTAAATTAACAAATGAATTTTAATTTATTTGAATTAAAGGGAAACTTGAAGAAATTTTATTCAAGTTTATCAGCTAACTAAATGGAGGATTATTAATGAATCTTACTACACAAAAAAGATTAGCTGCTAGTATACTTAAAGTTGGAGTAAACCGTGTATGGATAGATCCTGATGAAATTGAAGAAGTTTCTAGAGCTATTACAAGAGACGGTATCAAACAACTTATAGATCAAGGTATTATCAAAGCTAAACCAAAAACTGGTATTAGTAGCTACAGATCTAAAAAAATCAAAGAGCAAAAGAAAAAAGGTAAACGTAAAGGAAGAGGTAGTATCAAAGGAGCTAAAAACGCTCGTACTCCTAAGAAACAAGTCTGGATGAAAACCATCCGTGCTTTAAGAACTGACTTAAAAGACATGAGAGACGCTGGTGAAATTGACCGTACTACCTACCGTAAATTATACAAAATGGCAAAAGGTGGAGCTTTCAGAAGTAAATCTTACATGAAAACTTACGCTAGAGACCATGATTTAATCAAATAGGAGGAATGGACTTGGCAAGCGGATCAAATTATAAAGTAGCATTCAGAAGAAGAAGAGAAGGTAAAACTGATTATGCTACTAGAGCGAAATTAGTTGATGTAGATAAATCCAGATTAGTTGTAAGAATTTCCAACGCTAACTGTATTGTTCAAGTGATCAATGTTGGTAAAGACGGTGATGAAACTGTTGTATCAGCTCACAGTAAAGAATTAAACAAATTAGGTTGGTTAGCAGGAAACAAAAACACTAGTGCTGTTTATTTAACTGCATACTTATGTGGTAAAAAAGCTGTTGCAGCAGGTATCGACTATGCAGTTGCTGACATTGGTTTAAAATCTCCTATTAGAGGATCAAAAGTATTTGCTGCTGTTAAAGGTGCTGCAGATGCTGGTTTAAACGTACCATACGGTGAATCTATTATCCCTACTGAAGACAGAATTAATGGTGAACACATTGCAGAATATGCAGAAAGCTTAGATGAAGAGGAATTAAACAAAAAATTCTCCCAATACTTAGCTAAAGGTCTTCAACCTACTGATTTGCCTGAACACTTTGAAGAAATTAAAAATAAAATTGACGAGGCTGAATTATGAGCTTTAATATGGATGATTGGGAACCTAAAACCAATTTAGGTAAAGAAGTAAAAGCAGGAAATATCACCGATATTGACGAAATCTTCGAAAAAGGTCTCCCTATAATGGAATTAGAAATTGTAGATGCATTACTTCCTGATTTAGAAGAAGAAGTAATGGATGTAAATTTAGTTCAAAGAATGCACAAATCTGGTAGAAAAGTAAACTTTAGAGTAATCGTTGCTGTAGGTAACAAAAATGGTTATGTAGGTTTAGGACAAGGTAAAGCTAGAGAAGTAGGTCCTGCTATCAGAAAAGCTGTAGATAACGCTAAATATAACATTATTAAAGTAAGAAGAGGTTGTGGAGACTGGGGTTGTGTTTGTGGAAGACAACACACTGTTCCTTTCAAAGTAACCGGTAAAGCAAGTAGTGTAAACGTAACCTTAAGACCTGCTCCTGCAGGTGTAGGTTTAGCTATTGGTGATGTTGGTAAAACCATCCTTTCCCTTGCTGGTATCAAAGACGTATGGTCTCAAGCAAGTGGACAAACCCAAACTACTGTAAACTTTGCTAATGCTGTATTCGAAGCTTTAAAAGAAGCAAGCAGAATGAAAGCTTCAGAACAAGACCTTAAAAATATGGGAGTAATCCAATAAACGGTGGTATCATGTATTTAGTAATTAGAATTAGAGGTACTACTGGTGTTAAACAAGGCATTGCTAGTACTTTAGAAATGTTAAGATTAAACAGAATTAGTCATGCTGTATTAGTTGATGAAAACCCAAGTTACAAAGGTATGCTCCAAAAAGCAAAAGACTACATCACTTGGGGTGAAGTTGATTTAGAAACTCTCACTGAACTTGTTGAAAAAAGAGGAAGATTAGTTGGTGGAGCTCGTCTCTCTGAAGAATACTTGAGCGAAAACACTGATTACTCTACCTTCGAAGAATTAGCTAATGCATTACTCAATGGAGAACTCAAAGCTCAAGATATTGATATGAAACCTGTATTCCGTTTACATCCTCCAAGAAAAGGATACAAAGGAATTAGACATTCTGTAAACGAAGGCGGATCCTTAGGTTACAGAGGCGAAGATATTAATAATCTTGCAAAAAGAATGGCTTAAGGGCGGATTATTATGATTAGAAAAGGTAAAAAGATTAATAAGATGAGAGGTTCCAGATCTAACGGTGGAGGCTCTGTCAAAAGGAGAAGAGGAGCAGGTAACAAAGGTGGTAAAGGTAAAGCTGGAGCTGGAAAACACCACTGGTCCACTACCGTAATTGAAAACAGATATTACTTCGGTAAACACGGTTTCAAAAGACCTCAAAAAACTATCCACAAATCTTATCCTGTCAACTTAAACTTCTTGAATGATAAAGCTGAAGAGTTTGTAGAACAAGGAATTGCAACTAAAGAAGACGATGTTATTGTAATTGATGTAACTGAATTAGGTTACAACAAAGTTTTAGCAACCGGATCTCTTGACATTCCTTTAGTAGTCAAATCTCCTGCATTCTCTGAAAGCGCAATCGAAAAAATTGAAGAAGCTGGCGGAGAAGCTGTAGAATTATAACCCAGCTTTTGTTGGCCTTCGGCCACAAAACCTGGACCAAAATTCTTTTCACTAGTTTGGGAGTGTTATGCTCTTTAACTAGTTTTCATTTTTTTTATTTTTTTAACTATTTTTAAATAATTTTAACTATTTTTAATATTATATCTAATGCTATTTTTTAATTTTAATATTTAACTTTTAAAATTTGATTTTTAATATTAATTTTTAATTTTAATTTTCATTAATTTCATTAGAATTTAATATTAATTTAATTAATTTTTGTATTATTTATCGAATAGTTTATATTATATAAAAATTATATTTATTATTAATCTAAAATATTATAATATTATATATAATATATAAGGCGAATTTAGATGATTTTTATCGCTGATTTAATCACTTATGTGATTCATTCTAATATTTTGGATTTTCATTAAAAATTTATTAAACAAATTTACAACAAATTATAAAAAATTTATTAAATTAGTAAAATTCAAAGTTGGAATTTAATTTATTCTTATTAAAATAAATAAAATCTGATTTGAATTAATAGATAATAATTAACGGGGAAAAAATGATTTTAGAGAATTTTAAGCCTATATTTAAGTTGCTTCCTGAGGTCAAGACTCCTATTCATAGGCAAGACTTTAGTGAAAAGCTTAAATGGACAGCTATAGTTTTAGTTATATATTACTTTTTAACTCAAATTCCTTTATATGGTTTGAGTCCAGCTGCAGTTGACCAATTTGCCCAATTAAGGGCTGTTATGGCAGGTAGTTTTGGGTCAATACTTACTTTAGGTATCGGTCCTATTGTAACTGCATCCATTGTATTGCAACTATTGGTCGGTGCAAAAATATTAAATTTAGACTTATCTCAACATGAACATAAGGCTATGTTTCAAAGTACTCAAAAATTATTAGCTATTTTATTCACAATATTCGAGGCAGCAGTTTTAGTGCTTACTGGAAGTTTAGTGCCTATTGACAATTCATTTTATGGTATTATGATTCTCCAATTGGTCATTGGGGCAGTCTTGATCTTATACCTTGATGAAGTAGTATCAAAATGGGGATTCGGTAGTGGTGTAGGATTGTTCATTGCTGCAGGTGTAGCACAAACAATTATTACCGGAACATTTAACTTCTTGCCAGCTACTGCGGCATCCACTACTGCTTCAGGTATTCTTCCTGGATTTATCCAATCCATTATCGGAGGAGCTCCTAACTTCGCTATATTGATTCCATTGATTGCAACAATCATTGTATTCTTGATGGCTGTATATGGTGAAAGTATGAGAATAGAAATTCCTATTTCTCATGGTCAAGTAAGAGGACACGGTAGAATCAGAGGATCTGTAGGTAAATATCCTTTGAAATTCATTTATGCAAGTAACATGCCGGTTATTTTAACAAGTGCGCTTCTTGTTAACATTTCACTTTTCGCAAGTGTATTCCAAAAACTTGGTTTCCCTATTTTGGGCCAAGTTTCCGGTGGAAGACCAATCAGTGGGCTTGCATTATGGTTAACCACTCCAAATAGTTTAAGCGTATTGTTTACCAATCCATTGAGAGTAGTTTTCTATGGTATTTTCTTCTTAGCTTGTTGTGTGCTTTTCTCCTGGTTATGGGTAGAAATCAGTGGTTCTTTGAATGCAAAAGAAGTTTCTAAACAACTTTATAATTCAGGTATACAAATTCCTGGTTTCAGAAGCAGTAAAAGACAACTTTATATGATTATGAAAAAGTATATTCCAGCTCTTACAATTCTCGGTGGTTTGTTTGTAGGTATATTGGCATTTATCGCTGACTTAACCGGTGCTCTTGGAGGAGGTACTGGTGTATTGCTTACTGTAGGTATTGTATACAAGCTTTATGAGGAAATTGCTCAAGAGCAACTTATGGAAATGCACCCAATGTTAAGAAAAGTATTTGAATAAATTTTGGAAATGATTAAATAATCATTCCTTTATTTTTTCTTTTTGTGATTATTATTAGTTAATTTAAAAATTAAATTTTAATGTTTAATGTGAGAGGGATTTAAATGAAATTGGTAGTTTTAACTGGTATTCCAGGTTCTGGAAGTACAACTGTACTTAAAAAGACATTAGAAGAAGTGGATTATCTTCATTTAAACTATGGAGATATCATGACTGAAATCGCTGTAGAAAAAGGTCTTGTTGAAAATAGGGATGAGTTAAGAAAATTACCTGCAGACACTCAAAAGGAGATTCAAAAAGAAGCAGGACTCAGAATTAAGGAAAAATCCGAATCTGAAAATGTAATTGTTGACACTCATTGTACTATTAGCACACCTGCTGGTTTCTTGCCAGGTCTTCCTAAATGGGTATTGGAAGGATTAAATCCGGACACTTTCATTTTAGTTGAAGCTCATCCTGATGAGATCATGGTTAGAAGAATGAGCGATGAAACCAGACAAAGAGATGCTGAAAAGGCAAAGGATATTCAGTTACATCAAGAAATGAACAGAGCTGCAGCTATGGCTTACGCTACTTTAACTGGAGCAACTGTAAAAATTATTAATAATCATGATAATCATTTGCCATCAACCGTTAGAAAAATGGTTGAACTTTTAAAATAATTAGGCATATGATTGATTTAAAATGAGAATTTTTAATAATTAGATTTTTTCTAATTATTTTAAATTTTTATCTTAAATTTTTGTCTTTAAACTTTTATCATTTGGTATCTGATTAGTTTATACTTTAAATTATTAATTTATAAATTTGTAAAAAATTTATAACTTAATAGTTTATTGTATTTTTAAAGAATTTATGAAATTATGAATTTAGCATAATGTTTCAATTATGCATTTATTTGAAATTTGTAAAGAAAATAAAATTATAATTTACTATTAAAAATTATTAAACATGTGAGGAATTAAATGGCGTATCAAGGTAGTTTTTTATTAGGTATTTCCTGGCTTCAACCAGTGTTTGATGCTATGAATGCTGTTCTTAATCCATTAGTTCAAATGGATCCTACCCCTAATAACCCTGTGCTTACTGTATTTGTGATATCATTTATCATATCCCTTTTAACAGTAACCGCTCAAAAATTATTAGTGGACCAGGATAAGATGAATGAAATGCAAGCTAAATCAAAAGCCTTGCAAAAAGAGTTAAGAGAAGCTCAAGCTAGTGGAGACACTAAACAAATGGCAAAGGTTCAAGCTAAACAAATGGATATGATGTCAGACCAATCTGAAATTATGAAAATGTCATTTAGACCAATGATTGTTACTATGATTCCAATCTTATTAATCTTTGCTTGGATGTGGCAATCTTCAATAAAAGATATTATTGTTGTATTTCCTCCAGCTGTTTATTATTGTACTTTAACTCCGATTTTCCACTCATTAGGGCAAATGCTTTATGGTGGTAACATAACTACCATTCCATATGGAATCGGATGGTTATGGTGGTACTTCATTTGTACATTTGGAATGTCACAAATCATTAGGAAATTTATGGGATTCAAAAACGGTTTCTAAATTTTGAAAAATTCATGAAGTTTGATTTTGAAATTTTTTCATCTAAAAAATTCATAAAAATTTCATTTTTTCAAGTAAAAAATTTAGCAAATCTTTTTCTTATTATTTAATAAGAATAAAATTCTATTAAATTGAAAGTTTTCCATAACTATTCAATTTAATTAATCGTAAAATTAATTTAATTATAGTTAGTTGCTAGTATTTATTTAATGACTTGTTGATGGTATATGACTTTCTAAATATTCATCAATCTAAGTTATTTTCTAGTTTCATTCAAGAAATAAAATTAAAATTTGAAAAAATCGTAATCCCAAAAGTACGATATATGTAATACTAAATTTTGGTAAATTTTTAATGATTGGCATGTTAAGTGGGACCTGCCTACTTAATTTGGGTTGTTGGAAATTGCCAGGATTTTAAAATTTAATTTCTGTAATTTTTCTTACTTGGGATTAAGCTTTGAAAGATTGATCTTTTGAGAAGTTTAATTCTAAAGAAAAAGTATAGAAAACAGTAAAGTATATATTAGTTAAATATCATATTAAATAGTGTTAATCATTTAACTAAATGAATTTTAATTTATTTTTGAATTCATTCTAATTTTATGATACTTTTTTCATGATATTTTTCAAAATATCTTTTATTCAAAATTTTAGATTTTAAGATATTAAGATATTTTAATATTATTATGTATTTTACTTCAAATCTACAGATTAAGACAATTTGATATACGATTTGTAGATATTTTTAAAAAAACAAATTAGGTGAGAACATGCCTGCAAATAGATTTAGATCAAGATCATATAAAAGAGTAAACACAAAAACTCCTGGCGGAGTTAATGTTTTAAGATATAAAAAGAAAAAACCATCTAAGCATGTATGTGCTGAATGTGGTGCTGTATTACATGGTGTTCCAAGAGGACGTCCTTACGAGATTGGCAAATTAGCAAAATCTCAAAAAAGACCTAACCGTCCATTTGGTGGATACTTATGTCCAAAATGTGCTCGTAAACATTTCAAAGATGAGGCAAGAAAATAATGATAATAACAATCGGTGGGACAGCAGGTAGTGGAACTACAACTGCTGCAAAGGTATTATCTGAAAGATTAGAGATTCCATTTGTTTCTGCGGGTGCAATATTCCGAGAAATGGCTGCAGAGAGAGGAATGACTCCTGTTGAATTCGGCAAATTTGCTGAAAATAATACTGACATCGATAAAGAGATTGATAATAGACAAGCTGAACTTGCGCGTGAAGCTCAAGATCTTATTGTTGAAGGAAGACTTTCTGCATACTTCATTGATGCGGATTTAAAAGTTTGCTTCACTGCTCCTTTAGAAGTTAGAGCTAAAAGGGTATGTGAAAGAGAAGACAAATCAATTGAGCTTGCAAAAGAGGAAATTCTTTCCCGTGAAGAAAGTGAAGCTTTAAGATATATGGATATTCATAATATAGATATTAGAAATATGGATATTTATGATTTAATTATAAATACTGACAGCTTTGATCCTGACAGTATTGCGGAAATTATTTTAACAACATTAAAGGTGATATAATGGCAGCTATAGAAGTTGGTAGAAAATGTATTAAAACTGCTGGAAGAGAAGCAGGTAAAGAATGTGAAATTGTTGCAATCATTGATGAAAACTTCGTAGAAGTAAAAGGAGACGAAGTTAAAAACAGACGTTGTAACATTAACCATTTAGAACCTATCATGGAATAAGTTTGTTATTCCATCAATTCTAAATTCTAGTTAGTTTACATTTACTTTTTTAACTTTTTATATATTAAAATTAAAGCACATTTTTGTGTATTAGATAAGAATTCATCATCCAAACTTTTAAAAAAAGTTTGATTAAAATTTTTTTCAAGGTTTTTTGTGATGAGTTCTAAATTTTTTCTTTTTTTAAATTACTTTTTTTATTTGTTTTACTGTTTATTTTATCTTTTTTTAAAATTTTTATCATTCTAATATTAGTTATTTTTATAAATTATTAAATTAAAATTAATATTATTGAATATTATTAATCTAAATTTAGTATAAATTAATTTAAAATCTATTAAACTTATTTTGGGGAGTATTATGTCAAAAAGGTTTGCAGTTATAGACACGGAAACAAATTGGAAAGATGAAGTGATGTCCATAGGTGTTTTAATTGCAAAATCCAAGAATTTTGAAAGAACTGATTCCAGATATTACATCTTGCCTAGAGCTGAAAAGATAGGGGGTATGTATTCAAATTCAATGAGATTGACAAAACATGAAATCCTTATAAAACATAGGCCCGATGCTATTGATGACCTAAAGGATTTGCTTAATTCAAATGGTGTTAAGGATCTGCTTGCCTACAATGCTTCTTTTGATAAACGCCATTTGCCTGAACTTCATGATGGATTTTCTTGGAGAGACATTATGAAGGTAGCTGCTTATAAACAGCATAATCCACATATTCCAAATCATATGCCTTGTTGTGGAACTGGCAGATTAAGAAGAGGGTATGGTGTTGAGCAAATGCTTCGCATATTGGGAAAAAAGGATTATTCTGAAACTCATAATGCAATTGTAGATGCAAGAGATGAGTTAATGATTATGAAAAAATTAGGATATGATATCGATTACTATCCTGAAATTTAATACTACAATTGATATAAAATTAGTAAAAATAGCTAATAAACTCTTTTTTAAAAATAGATTATAAAAAATAGATTATAAAAAATAGATTATAAAAAATAGATAATAAAAAAATAAATAATAAAAAAGAAATAAAATTAAAAGATCTTTTTTATTGAAGTGGATAGCGCAATTTCAATATGCCTTTCTTACTCACAATCTTGTCAATTCCTGAGTTTTTAATCATTCTAAAGCATATTGGGCAAGGTTCTGCATCTTCTATTTCTACCCAATCCCCATCAACAGACATTTCTCCTGCAAGATAAATGGTTGCTCCAAGCATGTCTTTCCTTCTTGCAGAAATCATAGCATTCTGTTCAGCATGTACTGAAAAGCAGTCATTGTAGTTTCCTGAATTGGATGGGAGGTTCATTCTTTTACAGTTTCCCCTATCACAGCAGTTTTCCTCTCCTCTCGGATTTCCATTATATC
>NZ_CALDKF010000031.1 GCF_937898925.1 uncultured Methanobrevibacter sp. | reverse complement strand
TGAATAATTAATTTTCAGTTAAATATAGATTTAATTTACTTATATAAAAATTTATATTAAAAATAGGTAAATAGAAAATTATTTTGAAAAATAGATAAAAATAGATAAAAATAGATAAAAATAGATAATAATAGATAATAATAGATAAAAATAGATAAAAATAGAATTTAAAAAGTTTAAAAAGTAAAAAGATATAGAAAAAAAGTTTTAATTAATTAATGAAAATTAATTAATTTAGAACTTTAATTCAAAGTCAGAAGATTCAATGTCTAAATCTTCGTCTTCGCCAAGAATTCCTCTTTCTCTTAAGATTTGTCTTGCAAGTAACCAGTAGATTAAAGCTATAGCTTTTCTACCTTTGTTGTTAGATGGAACACAAATATCTACGTTAGCAAGTAAGTTTTCAGAATCGCATAAACCTACTACAGGAATACCGTTTTGTTTGGATTCTAAAATTGCTTGAGAGTCGGATCTTGGGTCAGTTACAACAATAACTTTAGGTTCAATGAATTTAGCGTATTGTGGGTTGGTTAAGGTACCTGGGATGAATCTACCAGGAATGGTTTTACATCCAGTGATTTCACCGAATTTTTTAACAGGAGCTTGACCGTATTGACGGGTAGCTACTACTAAAATGTCATCTGGGTCGTATTTTGCTAAGAATTTAGCAACAGCTCTGATTCTTTCATCAGTTTTACGAACGTCTAAGACATATAAACCATCGGATCTTACACGGAAAATGTATTTTTCCATGTCACTAGTTTTTTGTTGGGTACCAATGTGTAACCCAGCAGCCAAATACTTTTCTAAAGGGATTAATAAATCTGACACTTTATCACCATATAATATAAAACATAATTTTTATTGAAATTTTATTTAATTATTAAGAATAATTAAAAAATAAGAAAAGAATTCAATAAAATCCAAAGGACTTTAAATGAACTCTTGTCTAAAATCAACAAATTTATTCATCTTTGATAGTAATGCAGTCGTTAGGACACATGTCGACACATACTTCACATAAAGTACATTCGTCTTCATGATCAGTTACGATTTTGTCTCCGTCTAAGGAAAAGATTTCCATAGGACACATATCTACACATTCACCACAATCTGCATTTTCACATTTGCTTGCATCAATAATAACAGTTGACATTTTTACACCATTTTCTTCTAATTTTTTATTAGTTAAAATTTAACTACTTATTAAAGTAAATCTCGCTCAAAAATTTACTATAATCATGATTTGAACTGAATTTGATTAACTGAATTGAAAAGAAATCTAATATAAACCAGCCATTCTAGGATTGGACATTTCCTCTTCAATTCTGATAAGTTCATTTAATTTAGCTATTCTTTCACCACCAATTGCACCGGTTTTAATCATTGGAGCACCGAATGCAATTGCCAAGTGAGCAATGGTTTCATCACAGGTTTCACCTGATCTGTGGGAAACAACAGGCATTACACCATTCTCTTTAGCTAATCTTACAGTTGCATAAGTATCTGTTAAAGTACCTATTTGATTTGGCTTGATAATGATTGCATTTGCAGCATTCATTTCAATTCCTTTAGCCAACAATTCGCTATTGGTTACGAATAAGTCATCTCCGCAAACGCGGCATTTGTTGCCTACCTTTGCAGTGAGCTCTGCAAATCCTTCAAAATCTTTCTCATCAAAAGGATCTTCAACATAGAACATATGATAAGTTTCAATCAAGTCTTTTACATAATCAACCTGGTCACCGCTGTCTCTTTCAAGACCGTCTTGACCATAGACATATTTTCCTTCTTCCTCGCTCCAGAATTCAGATGAAGCCATATCCAAACCAGGTTTTATGATAAAACCAAGCTCGTCACCAACCTCTTCACAAGCTTGAGCTTGAATTTCCAAAGCTTGATCATTGGTAATGTTTGGAATCCATCCTCCTTCATCACCTTTTCCACCAGTGAAGCTAGGGTCTTTTTTGCTTATGAGTTCCTTTAATCTTTTATGAACTTCGACATTAGCGAAAACCGCTTCTGTAATGTCATTTGCTCCAACAGGAACAACAAGGAACTCTTGAATGTCAGGTGCATTAGGACCTGCATGAGCCCCTCCATTCATCATATTTCCTAATGGATAAGGAATTTCCTTAATGAAATTGCCTCCTAAGAAATTGTAAAGAGGCAAATTGTAACTCATTGCAGCTGCTTTAGCTGCAGCCATTGAAACAGCTACAGTGGTATTTCCACCAATTGCAGACAAGTTATCGGTTCCATCAATTTCCTTAAGGATTTCATCAATGTCCTCAATGTCTTCAGCAGCCATACCAATAAGTTCGGAGGAGATTAAATCTTCAACCTCAGTGATTACTTGACTCACTCCGCCTTCTGGGAAAGAAACGACTTCTCTAGAACCAGTGCTTGCACCACTCGGTGCAGCAGCTCTTCCAAATCCGTTCCAGGTAATTATGTCCACTTCAACAGTAGGATTTCCCCTGCTGTCTAAAATCTTTCTAACACGAACATCTTCAATTACACTATCCAAAATAACACCTCATAGGTTATAAAGAATATTTAAATTAATATTATAAATGAAATTTAACTATTCCTTAAAATTTCAGATAATAAATATGCAATTTTAAGTATGCAATTTGCTAGTTTTATTATGACAACGGACTAAATAAGCCTAATATTGACTATAAGGTTCAAATTAACTAATGATCATTAAATAATCAATAATTCATTATCAATACAATTAATCAATAATCAATTTACCAATGAGATTCAAAAGAATCCTTATTCAATTCGTCTTACCATAAAATCTATAATGGATTTAATAATCATAAAAAAACTAGAAGGTTGATTTATAGATTGCATATGATATTCTTAATTTAAAGAAATAAATAAATTTAAATAAATTATATGATTTAAAATCTAAATTAAATAATTTTAATAATTTATTTATAATATTATTAAGTAATTTATCACTTAAATACTTAATCATTAAATATATAAAATTCTTTTTAAATAAAAAGAACAGTTATACTGATTTTTAAATTCTTTTTTAAAATAAAAAAGAATAGATAAAAGAATAAATGATTTATTCTTTGTGTCTAACGTTTAAAGGCAAAATGCCTAATTCAAGTTCCTTAGTAGCTATGTCAATAGGATCAAGAGATTTGGAACTTTTAAGGAATTTTTCAATTTCCTTGTGTTTCATAGGCTTTGCGCCCATGGAAAGCTGAATAGCTCTTGCACCTAAAACTCTAGCCTTTTCGAATCTTGTTAATTTTTTTGTATTGTCTTTATTTGCAGCCATTATTTAACTCCTAATTATTAAACAATAATCAATTGTATAAACTATTAATAGCTAATTAATTCCCAAATTGATAAAATAATCATTTAAGCCTAAAATAAAAAATAAAAAAGGATAAAGATTATTCCCAAGTTTCAACATGAGAAATTAACATTCTTCTACAACAATATCTTGTAATACCCATATCATCCAAAATATCTTTTGACTCTTCACCATCAGCTAATCTGCGGTTGTATTCATCAAAATATGCAGAAACGGGTTTTCCACAACTTATACATCGTATAGGTATCATATAATCATCATTTCCTTTTTATATAAAACATATTTCATAATTAAAGAATATGAAATAATCAAATTAAATTTTACAACTTTTTCCAATCTCAAATGAAAAATTAAAAAGATTAGAAAATACTTACAGAGAATTTGATAAATTTTACAAACTTCAAAAAAGACAGGACGCCCTATTTAAAGGAATTGTAAAATTTATATTAAATACATAATGTATAAAAATTATCTGTAACTTTTTTGTTTACGAGCTCTAGCTCCAGGACCACCGTATTTTTTAGGTTCAGAACGTCTTGGGTCACCTACTAACATGGTTCTGTCATATTGAGTGTAGATCTCTTTTAAGTCCATGTCTTGAGTCCATTGAACTAAACCTTTTGCAATTACCATACGTGCAGCTTCAGCTTGGCCCATAACTCCTCCACCATTAACTCTGATGGAAATGTCCACTTGGTTAGCAACATCTCCAGCTAATTCTAATGGTTCGGTTAATTTTAAACGTGCAAGTTCTGGAGAATAAAGTTCTAAAGGAACTTTATTGATTCTTACTTTACCAGTACCTTCTCTTACAGTACCTCTTGCAATAGCTGTTTTACGCTTACCGCTTGTATGAACAACTTTCATATCAATTACTCCATTATTTAATATAATTCGTATAATAATCCTTAATTAGAACAAATCAAACTTTCACTAAATCTATTCGAATTTAGCTCCTAAAAGTTTAGAGATTTCTCCTAATTCCATTCCTTTTTTAATGTCGTTATATTCAGCTTCAGGCATGGTTATAAGTTCAGCATCAGCATACTCTTCAGGTACACCTACAAATGCTTTGAATCCTTTGAAAGCAGTTTTACCTTTTGCTTTTTTCATAGGTAACATACCTCTTACGGTTCTTCTGAATATATCTTCTGGTCTTCTTGGGTATTTAGGACCTAAGTCACGAGGGTTAGAGATAGATGCTCTGTCTACTCTTTGTTTGTACTTAGCGTAAGCCCAATCTTTATTACCAGTTAACATTATTTTTTCAGCGTTGAGAACTACAATCTCTTCGCCTTCGAGAAGTTGCTTGCTGACTACACTAGCAAGTCTTCCTAAAATATGTCCTTCACCGTTAATAATCATCATTTTTACACCAATCCTTTAGCTTATAACATAATTTTTACATTGCTACCTTTAGGATTTGCTTCTGCAAGTTCTGCAATAGAAAGAGCTTCACTGCCAAATTTTTCTATTTTTGCTTCAGCGTTTTTAGTAAATCCTAATGCTGCTATAGTAACTTTGTGATCTAATTTACCGTCAGATAATACTTTACCTGGAATAACCACAGTTTCTCCTTCAACAGTGTGTTTGTTAATATGAGAAAGGCTTACTTCAGCTTGGTTTCTGCAAGGCTTTTCAAGTTTGATAGCTACTTCTTTCCAGATACCTACTTCTTCCTCATAAGACTGTTTTCTAAGATTGTAAATAAGGTCAATAAGGTTAGGATTAGTTTTCTTAATTTCTCTAGCCATTATTAGCTTCCTCCTTCACTAAATGTGATAAACTCATCTGTTTTAGCATCTAAAACATCACAAGCTTTTAATAAAACCTCTTTAGGAGGCATTGATCCATCAGTTTCAATTTTAAAAATAAAATCATTTTCACGATACCCAACAGTGATACATTTAGATTCTGCTGCTTTTGCTGCCCTTACACAAGCTTTACAAAGTGAGCAGTTTTCAATATCGACAACTTCAATCTTTCCTTCATCGCTGTCAAAATCGAGCACTCCTCTAGGACATGCATCAACAACTGCAGTAGCAACAGTGCTGTCAACTTTTTCTTCAGTTTCAATTTCTGGATATTGTTTATAAGCACAAACAGTGGTTGGAACCCATTTTGCATGGTCTTTACCAATTCCTAATTTTGCTACAGCCTCTAAATCAACTTCCTGATTCTCTTTCAATTTCAAGAGAGGGATGGTATCGTATACTGGTTTAATTTTTGAGTCACCACAAGATTTTAAATCTTTAGAGTATACAGTTTTAGGTCCGGTTTCCCTTAATGAGAAAGAAACACTACATCTTGGACAGTATTCTCCTTTTTCACTATCGCAATCACAATCTTCTGGAAGTACTAAGCCTTCAATAGATTCTGCATCAGAAACTAAAGGAGTTAAACCTAATCTGTGAGCTAATACTTCATCAAACATTGCAGAATCATTTTTAACTATGAATACATCTTCAATAGCTAATTTTGGTACTTTCATCATAGCAATTCTTCTAATAGCATTAACAAAAGGAACTTCTGCATCTCTGACTATAAAAGTCATTGAATTTTCATCTTGCTCTTTGACATCAATTTTCATATTAAACCCTTCTTATACTCTTCTTCCTCTTTTACCGCCTGGTCTTCCAGTACCATCATGAGGTATAGGAGTGATATCTTCAATTTTACCAATTTTGATTCCAGCTCTTGCTAATGCACGAATGGTTGCTTGTGCACCAGGACCTGGACTTCTAGGACCATTTCCACCAGGAGCTCTTACTCTAATATGTAATCCGACAAAACCTTTTTCTTTTGCATCTTCAGCTGCTCTGTTTGCTGCTTCCATTGCTGCAAAAGGAGAGGATTGTTGTCTGTCTGCACGAACTACTTTACCACCAGACCATTGACAGATAGTTTCTGCTCCGGTAATATCAGTTACAGTTAAGATAGTATTGTTAAAGGATGAATAAATATTAGCTATTCCCCATTTTTCGTCTTTTGCCATAATTACACACCTTATTGATTTTCTCCAGCTTGAGTTGCTGCTTTATTGTATTCTTCAATCTGTTTAGCTACTGGGGAAGAGTGGTAGAAACCAACTGCTTCTTCTTCTCCTCTTTTTACTACGTAACTTGGAGAATTTAATTTCTTACCGTTTAAAGCAATGTGTCCGTGTACTACAAACATTCTTGCTTCTTTAGCAGTACGAGCTAAACCTTTTTGGAAAACTATAGTTTGTAATCTTCTTCTTAAAATATCTTCAACAGTTAAATCAAGAATGTTTTCTAAGTGAGCGTTTTCATCAAGGATTCCTGATCTTTTCAAGTGTCCTAATAATTCTTCTGTTTCAACTTTCACTTGATCTTGAGAGAAACCGAGTAAGTATCTTGCTTCCCTACTGTATTTTCTAACTAAAGTATCAGCTTTCCAAATTTCCTTTTTGTTTTTTAAGCCGTATTTAGACATTAATTTATTTTCAGTTTTAATTCTTTCTGCATTCCAAGGATGAGGTGGTGTATCATACTTTTTCCTTGCTTTTCTTGGATGTCCCATAATCACATCTCCTTATCTTAATATAATCAATTATTATAAATCTATATAAAATTTCGATTTACCCTATACAAGTCCGTTAAAAGATAGAAATTATCTTCTTCTACGACTTACACCGACAGTGGAACTGTGTCTGAAAGTAGATTTAGTTCTTTGTCCTCTAACTGGTAAACCAACTTCGTGTCTTCTACCTTTGTAGCTTCTGGTCTTTTTCATTCTGTTTAAATCATCTCTTAAAGTCATGTCAAGATCAGATTCAATCAAATGAAGGTCGTCACCAGTAGCGTAATCGTTACGTCTGTTTAACATCCAATCAGGAATATTGTATTCTTGAGGATTTTCTAAGAGTGCTTCAATTTTAGAAACATCTTCTTCAGAGATGTAACCGATTTGGTCATCAGTATTTAAACCTAAGGTAAGACAGATAGATCTAGATAAGGATAATCCAATACCTTTAATATCAGTTAAAGCATGTTGGATAGTTTTGTTACCATCTACGTCCTTTCTGGATATACGCACTAAGTGCTTAAAGTCGTCTTCCATTAAAGTAACCTCCATATTATTTTTCTTTGGAGCGAACCCACGAGACGTTATTTAAAAAATTTAGCGGATTCGAATGCTTTATTTTAAAGCACAGTTTTTTCAACAATGTAAAACTTAGTCTAACAATAGTCTAATAGCTTAAACATAAGCCATTTAACCAATGCTAACCAAGAGTTCATATCAGTTTCAAGCACATTTAATAATTCTAATTAAATAATAACTACGCTCAGCTTACTAAAAGATAGAGTAACTTAATACTCAATAAATTACTAATAAACTTTTAAAGCCATAGCTAGATTATAATTTAACTAATTAAAAAAAAGCAAACTAAATAAATCCAATTCGTAAAGCTTATTTGAATCGGATTTACCTTAATGATAATTTGATAAAAGTGATATTATCATTAATAATAATCCTATTAAATAGAATTATATTAAATTGCTATACACTAATAAACGCCGAGACTGGGATTTGAACCCAGGCGAGGTGAACCCTCACGGGATTTCCAGTCCCGCGCCTTACCAGGCTAGACTATCTCGGCAATCTAGTAACATATCAGACATAGTACTGTCTAATATATAATTCACTGATATAAAAATATAAGTAATTAATAGTATATAAAGGTTTTGAATTTTTGACCTTAATTTTTTAAAAAACAGCACAAAAGTCAAAATCATAAGCACAAATTAATATTGAACTTAATAATATTTAAAGATTTTTTGGAAATTCATAGTAAAGTTTATATATTAGAACTTTAATTGGGTATTTTTCAATTTTGAAAAAATAAAAAATTTTAAAAAAAGACAATTCTTACCACATTTATCATTTAATGAAAAACAAATTTTCAGCCAAATCATTATTCATTTAATTTTCTTTCAACTTTAGCTTCCAAATCATCAATCACATCTTTAATTGCAGGATCTCTTGTTAAATCATATGCAATATTGAAATAGAACAATGCAGGAACAACTTTCTTATCTTCATCCAATTGGAATCCAAGATTCTTGCATATTGTAATGACTTCAATGCTAGGACCGTATGGCAATCCTTTTGATTTAAGGTAATCCTTTATCTCTTCAATGCTTTGATCATAATTGTTTAAAGAATCATCATCAAATTCAATAGCTATTTTATCAGTGAAATCATTAGAACCATCATAATATTGAGCTAATCTGCTTAAATAGATAGCCAATTTCAGATTCTCATCATCATTGGATGCATGATACTCATTAAAATAATAAATGGACAAGTTTTCAAATGATTTGGAAAGATCCTCAAGAGAGTAATCATATTTGAAGGATTGGATAGTGAGCTTATAAAACTCATCCCAGTTTTCTTCAATCCTATGAAGTTCACATAATCCAAAAATAGCTTTTACATTGACAGGATTGTAATTATAAGATAATTTAAAAGATTTTAGGGCATTTTCATACTCATTGAAATGCAACAATACATTTCCATAATTGGAGTACAATGTAGAATAGTCCAACATGAGAGGATATTTTCTTTTTATCTCCTTTTTGATAGTGATTTGGAACAATAGCTCTTCAAGAAGATTTTTGAATATGTATTCTCCTTCAACATATTCCTTATTCAAATTGATGTTTTCCTTTGCAAACTGATAGGCTTCATCAAATTTCTCTTCTTTAACCAAATAATCCATTTCCTTGATTATTTCAGGTATAGACTTTATTTCCATAATATCACCAAGCATTTGAAGTAAGTAAAAAGTAAGTAAAGTAAGTAAAAATATAGAATCAGTTATAAAAATTTAGAATCAGTTATTCAACAATTCCTTTTTCTTCTTTTCAAATTCCTCTGCAGTGATTATTCCATCTTTCAATAAATCATGATACTTTCTTATCTCTGCAGGAACATCTGCAATCACATGCCTTATTTTTTCCTCTTCAGGTACAAAGGAACCTGTATTTAACTTGTTCTTTAATCTGGTTTCAAAATTGTTTAGCATGTCATGGTCTAAAGTCTTAAGCTGAATAGTCTTATCCTCTAAATTCAATTGAACCTTATTGTCAGCTACTCTATCAATGTCTTCTGCATTCAAATCATCATAAGCTATTTCAAATGCATCCTTGACCTTTCCGTTCAATCTGCTTCTCAATTCGATGTAAATGGAATCCTCATCCAACTTGATTGCTCCATTGGATTTATTATCATTCCCATCAATGTTTTCAGTCAACAATCCTAAGAAATCAAATTCCACATCCCTTGATTTAATCTCACCTTTAGGCATGTTTCCGTCCGGATTGAATAAAAAACCTAATCTTCCCATAGTATCAAAAACCTAAAATATTTTAAAAAAACATTATCAAACATTATTAAAAGATTTCCTTAAACATTATTTTAAATATTATCTTAAACATTATCTTATTAATACAATATAACATTTTAAAAACATATAAATTTATCTTAAAGAAGGTTAAGAATTAGAAAAAGTTAAGATTTACAATTAAATTAATTAATGATAAATTGATAAATTATATTAGAAGAAACATTAATTAAAATTTTAAAATTTTTAAAATTAATTAAACTTGAAAATATTTATCAAAGAATAGCTAAAAATAGCTAGAATATTTTGTTAAAAATAATGATTGTGATTTAAATGGTTAAAGGAAACAAGGATAGATTTGTATTGGAATTAGGCAATGATGAAAATGGGGAACCTAAAACACTTAGTGCAGAAGAGACATTAAGGCAAATGAAAAAAGGATTTAACAACGGATACGTTAGCTTTGAATATCCATTCTTATGGCAGGAACTTAAAAACGAAGATGAAGATGAATTCACTGTCCGTGTATTGCTAAACAAAAACAACAATTCCATTGTAAAAATATCCATACAACCATGTTTGGTAAATACTGTTGAAGAATTGAAAGAACTTGTAGAAACCGATTTAAAAGCAAAAGAATGTGAAATTCAACAGTCAGGAATGGAAACTTTTGATAAGTATGGAATTTGGGACATGATTTATTTGACAAAGGAAGGATTGGAAGTAGAACAATACTCCATTTTAAAAGACAACAATTTATATTCTCTTGAACTCTATACCAAAAACAATAGGGATCAAATGGCGGTAAAGTCTTTTGTAGATGTCATTCAAACATTTAAGATTCTAAAACCAGCTTTTAAAGTAGACGGAGATTCATACGAGAGAATATAATTCTTAAACTATTTTTTTAATTAGAAAATAAAAAACTTGAATCTAATCTAAGTTATTTTTTAAAAAAAAAAACAGATAAAACTAATAGAAAAATAAAAATTATAAATTAAAAATTAAAAAAAATGTGAAAAATAACCCTAACTGAAAAAATAAACTCTAAAAATTCAGATAGGGTCACTAATCACATTTTGTCCTATGTTTTGATTTTATTTTACAAATTTTCTTTGTGCAAAAAAGAACTATTGCAAATAAAAAGGCATATGTCCCTCCCGCCTGCCCGAAAACAATTAATGTTTTCCAATATGAATTTTATTTGCATTTCCAATTTACTAATTGAAAACACACAAGGTCTCATCCTTATTCATGTCATGATAGAATTCCGCCTTGTCTTCACCAAAGTCTATGACATGTATCATATCATAAATTTCCTCGCTTAGATTAGGATTTATCTCCTTTAGGATGTTTTGATGATTATAAATCATATCCTTATTGAATTCAATATTTTTCTCATTTTCAAACAATGCACCATAGTATATTTCCGCTTCCACCAAGTCCTGGAACATATGGCTTCCAAAGGATAACTCAGGCATATATCCAACTTCACTGTAAGATTCCTCCAGAATTGCAGAGAAATAGCTGATGTCAGCAAATACCACTGGAATTCCTAACTCTGGAGAGGAAGTACCAATTCTTCCAGGAACAATAAGAATTGCAGTCTTTCCATTTTCCTTGCAATAGGCATTCACATCATTGATTACATGAGATATTGAACTTTTCTGAGCATATGGGTATTCATAATACTTATGTGGATCGACATAGCAGATTGTGTCTATATCATTCTTTCTTGACATACCCATTGAAGATTCCTTGATATGGAAGAAGACATTCTTATCCTCCGGCATTTCAATGGCTTCATTGTTTATTGAAACCTGCAGAGGTCTGCATTGCAATAGGTTTACATTGAATGAATTGTCCTCTCCAACATTAACTGTGTATTCTATGTCCACAGGATAATCATAAGCGGTTTCCAATATATTCATTATTTCCTTCATCTCATCAATGAATTCCTGATTTTTCACAAGCCCCTCGCAATTGACAAAGACGATTTCACGGCGCTCACCACGGTCACGGAACATTCTCTCCGCTTCACGGTCATGTTCAACAAGAACCCTTTTCGCATATCTTGGAATAACATCCAAACCGTCACCAACAGGAATATCATGCAAACTTATGTTCTTTAAATCAATTACATCCAGATAGTGTTGAGAATATCTGTGCTTTTCCCTAATGTCCTTCACCATAGTCACTTCAGGCTTGTCAAGATTGATTATTCTAGGATAATCCTTTTTAGTCCTGTCAACAGCTTTTGTACCAAGACCCATTACCAACCTTAGCATTCCTTTGCTGTTGTCCATATCAGGCAGTGGAGAATATGGGCTGTATGAAAATCCTACACCTGCAGCAGTTGGGAAGAAATAGTCTCCATAATAGGAACCTGAAACCCTTTGGACCAAAAGAGCCATTTGCTCATCAGTATCATCCAAATCGTTTATTTTCCTATATTCCAACGCGGAAATGTTCATAGTACTTGAATATACCACTTTTACAGCCTCTTCAAAGGCAGCTAAACGTTCTTCAAGACTGCCTCTATTTACACAGAAAACTGATTCGTATTTTCCTGCAAATGCGTTCCCATATCCATCTTCAAGGAAACTACTTGATCTGACAATAATCGGATTTTGTCCGAAATAATCCAAAATCTGTATGAATCCCTTTTTGATCTCATCGGAAAAAGTACCGTTTTTAAGGGCTTCCTCTAACTCTTTTCCATATTTATAGTAACCTTCCTTGGTCCTTTGCTTTACCCGAAGGTCCCATAAGTCATTTGAAACAATGTATGTGTAGAATAAATCTGAGCCAATGTAAAATGAATCATCCGGTTCAAGATTGCTATATATGTCAGGGCGTTCCTTTTCGATTATCTTTCTTGCAAGAAGCATACCGCAGGACTTACCACCTACCAAACCGCTTCCTACACGGCGATCGTAGATTGTGATGTAATCCTCAAAAGTGAAGTATTCCTTTATTTTGGAAAGCATCTTCTCATCTTTTGTCATCATCAGTTCACAAATCTTATCGCACTCATCATCGATATTCTGACCCTCTGCATACTTCATTCTAACCTGAAGCATATACCTTTCCCAACTGTCCAGGATTTGTCCGCTTTGATGCTTGTCAGAATCATTTATGGTCTTATAATATTTGCTTACTTCCTGACCATCCTGCAAGACCTTGACAAATCCTGTTCTTGGGTTAAACTTATGTCCCAAAAACATTGTTTGAGAATATCTGTTCCATACTTTAAGTGGAGAAACATAAACCTCTTCAGGAGAATTTGAATGTACATTCAGGAATAGCTGTGTGGTTTCACGGATTTTAGCTATTGCATCAAATGAATGCCTTCCCCGAATGATTGGGAAGTATGCTACAGTATCCAATTGGAACAGAAATGGACAGGTAACCTTAAAGAAATTTCCCATCATCAAATCGGTAGACCAAACCGCTTGAAGGTCACTTAAGCAGTCAAATACATAGAATGCATCAAATCCTTCCTTTTCAATAATTCGATGAACCTCTAAGGTAAATGTCTCAAATTGATTATATGGATTGACCTTATATATCTTGATTCCATCACGTTCAATCATGCAAAACTCGGTTTCAGGATTATTCTCTTCCATTTCAAGGAGTCTAAAATCCTCTTCTGTCATTTCAATCAATGGATGATGATTAGCAAACCTTATGTAAATCAAGTTCCTGTTATCCTCTTTCGCCTGTTTGACATAAGGATCAACAAAGTAAGAGAATTCATTTAGATTTGTTACATTCCAAACTACATTATCTCCTAAACGAATATTGTCTAAAGCTTCATCAAGTCCCGGAATCCCTGATTTTACTCTTTCGAATGCAGCCATAATAATATCTCCTAATTAATTTAATTTCTCACCATTGGTACTCCTGTTAATTGTGAAGCTTCCATAGTCAAAGCAACCAAGTCCTGACGTTCAAGATTTTCTATATCAGTATTTCCTGCCTGTTGAGTCAAGGATGTTACTTCCTGTGTCATTGCTTCAATATAGTTTGCCACTTGCTGACCTTTTCTAATAGGGTCCAATCTTCTTCTAAGCACCCTATCCTGTGTTGCAATTCCTTTAGGGCAAATACCTTCAGAACAGGATTGGCAAACTTTACATCCTATGGAAATCAATGCGGAGGTAGCGATATAAACAGCATCTGCACCTAAAGCAATAGCTTTTGCCACATCAGCACCAGATCTTATTCCACCAGCAGCGACAAGACTTACTTCACTTCTTAAATTAATGTCCTTAAGAGCATCATCAGCCTTTACAATTGCTTCAATTGTAGGAATACCTGCATGTTCTGTAACCACTTCAGGTCCAGCACCGGTTCCCCCTTGCATACCGTCGACTACAATTATATCTGCACCTGCCTTTGCTGCAATCTTTACATCCTGTTCCACTCTACCTGATGCAAATTTTACAATTATAGGCACTTTCCAATCGGTAATTTCCCTTAATTGATTGATTTTCATACCTAAATCTTCAGGTCCGACAATATCCATATGTCTTGCAGGACTTAATGCAGAGGTTCCTTCTGGAATGTTTCTAACTCTAGCCACTTCTGCAGTTACCTTATGGGAAAGCAAATGTCCTCCCATACCTGATTTTGCACCTTGACCTATTTTTATTTCAACAGCTTCTGCATTGTTTAAATAACTAGCAGAAACTCCAAAACGACCTGATGCATATTGAGCAATCAATTTGTCTGCATAATGCCTTTCTTCAGGAAGCATTCCCCCTTCACCTGTATTGGTGATTGTTCCTACCTTACTGCTTCCAATTGCCAATGCTATTTTCGCTTCCTTGCTTAATGCACCAAAAGACATTGCTCCAATCATAATAGGAGTGTCTATTTCAATTGGATTTTCTGCAAACCTGTCTCCAAGAACCACTGAAGTCTTGCATGTTTCCCTATAGGAATCTATTGGTGGCCTTGAAACCTGTGCAGGCAATATGCTTAAGTCATCAAAAGTTGGGATTCTTCTGGTGAGTCCACAACCTCTGACCTTATATGATCCTGTTTGACTTTTACGTTTGATTTCAACCATTGTTGAATTTGACCATACGCCTCTGCCTTCATCAACAAGGGGTCTGACATATATTGCATGTGTTGGACACATCTCCTCACAGATCTTACACCCTACACAATTTTCCTGATGTATTGGCAATGGCTCATCATTGATTACCTCATATACTCCATGAGGACAATTTGAATAGCAACTGTAACAGTTTTTACATGAGGACTTGTGAGGATTGTCACATAAATACCAGCAACATCCAGGTCTATCATTGCTCTGTTTGCAAATTTCCAATTTTCTTTCTACAGTGAATGACATTAGTTTACCCCCTCATCAATATTTTGGACTGAATCCTCTTTCAAATCCCCTAATGGTTTGAATACAGGACAGACAGAGTATTTTGTTCCCCCAGATTTAACTACCTCATCAATTGCATTTGTTAGCTTTGCATAAGGTTTCCAAGCTAAATGGTCCTCCTTATCAACAATAAGCGCTTCTGTAACAATTTCATTGGACAATAAATAGTCTATTAATGTTGTAACAATGGACCCGTCTTGACCTTGGGTATGCTTTAATGATTTGACTGTCAATACTTTTTTGAAGTCCCCTATTGGTTCTGAATTGTCATTTCTCAAATCTTCTGGGATAAATGTTCTTGGACAGACTGCAAAGCATGCATGACAATCATCAGGACATTCCCCTTTCATCCTTGGTTTGGTGTCATCAATTGTTATCAAATTGTGAGGACATGCATATTCACATGCTCCACAGAGCACACATGCCCCGACATCAATGACATTTGACCTTAAATCCAAGAATGACGCTTCTTGGAACTCCTTATTGATTGAGTCCTCTGACTTTTCCCTTTGGTATAACACAGGCCTTGCCAAGAATTCCCTTCTTTCTATAGTTTCCAGATTTTTGCTTATTTTGGTATGTGCAATTTTATTCAATAATCCTAATTGTGAATCTGTAAAGTCTTTTGCTTCAATGAATTTCTGTTCTATTGCTCCATTTACTATCTCTTCACCTTTTTCAGTTCTTATTATGAGTGTTGACCAGCCTTCCTCAGATCCGATTGAACCTATTGAAATGTCAGAGGTTTCTGATGTCAGTTCAACACAAATATTACAGTTTTTCCTAATAATCCTTTTAGCCACAGAAAGAGGTATTTTCACTGTTTCCTTGGTTTTTAAAAGTAAAAATACAAATCCTTTCTCAATTTGGAATTTTTCAATGTCATCCATTTTCAAGTCATACTCTTTCAAGAGATTTACAAAGTACTTGTATGAAAAATTCTCCATACAGAATAAGCCCAATTTAACATCAATAGGGCTATCAGTATAATATTGAAGTTTGGATGCAGCCATAATTTCACATGGTGTTCCCACCATAGCTATTCTATGTTCGCTCATTTTTTCAGCTCCTATTGCATGTTAACAATTTTCTTAAAGTTTGCATAATCCTTATCAGCAAGTTTGAAACCGTATTCTGTCAAGATTTCCTGAAGTTCATTTTGGTCTTCAGAGGTGGTTTCTTCCATAACTGCATTTTTTCCTAAGCTTTTCACATTTCCAAGAACAAAAATGGTTCCTCTCATGATGGATTCTCCAACATCCTCAGTTACATCACCAAGTATTATGAGCTTTCCTCCCATCATAAGGAGTCCAGTCATGAAACCGCTGTTACCCCCAATGATAACGGTTCCCCCTTTCATGATTTCTCCAGTTCTTGAACCTACATTACCTTTAACAATTACTGTTCCGCCATAGATTCCTTGACCTGCTCCGTCACCAGCTGTACCTTCAATGACCAATTCACCTTCAGTCATATTGTCTCCAGCAAACCAGCCAGCATTTCCAGTGATGTGTATCCTTGGTCCATGAGCCATTGTTCCAACAAAATATCCTGCAGAACCATTGATCTCTATCTCCACTTCTTCAGTTAATCCAGCACAGATATTATGTTTAGAATCAGGATTGTCGATAATGAGCTTATCATGATATTTAGCTTGTTCCTTTATGGTGCGGTTCAATTCTTTCTCATCCATACCATTTGCATCAATTACATATTCTTTCATAGAAAAAACCCCTTATCATATGGTGTAAGCTCTTGTTTCTCCTGGAGCTATCTGTTCTATTTCATCTGAATCTGTGACATCATGCAATGCCATCTCTTCTGAAGCAACTGCAAATATCTCATCGGTTTCCACCATTACACCAGGCCTAAGGCCAAGCTTGTCCTTTGCAATTCCAATACCGTTAGGTGTTCCAACCAATATGGAAAATGGACCATCCAAATCAATTACCGCTTGATCCAATGCCTCTTCCAATTTGTAGCCTTGATCAAGTTTATCTGCCATATAATGAACAATGCACTCTGTATCATTAAATGATTCAAAAGTGTGTCCTTTCCTTTCCAATGGGTCTCTTATTTTCCAGTAATTGGTGATTTGCCCATTATGCACCACAGTTATGTCAGGTATGATGTAGCTTTGATATGGGTGTGCATGATAACGGTCAACACCACTTTCTGTTGCAAAACGAGTATGGCCTATTCCATGTGTTCCCATTCTGCTTGAAACATTGAAACGTTCTGCAATGTCCTTTACTTTTCCTGTATCCTTGATCATTTCAAATGAATGTGAACCGTTGATAACCCTTACATTTTCCAAATCATCTATTTCGTTAATGCATGGTTTTAAAAGGGAAAATTCATCCAATGCTATTTTGCATTTATATACATCTGAGTCTCCTACAGACTCAATCAATTGCTCTTCAAATATTGGGCTTATTTGATTTAATAATGATTTTAAGTTGTCTAATGCGCCTCTTCTTCTTTTCACTTCAATGTTTAATTGATAATAGTTTTCAGGAAAATCCAAACTGCCGTAGATTGCATAACCTGCGGAATCCGGACCCCTATGCTGCAATGATTCAAGCATTGATGTCAATGCTTCTCCTACAGGGTGAGTTTTTTTATCTTTGTATATTACACCTGCTATTCCACACATTTCTCTACCTCCAATAAAATAATCGGTGAATACACGTACATATGCCTAATATATACTAATCATCTAAATATGTCATCCGAATGTGTTAATCCGAATATATTAAAAAAAGTAATTCTAAAATTACATATGCCTTTAAAAATAATTTTAAAATTACAATATGCCTTTTAATTGTTTAAAATTACAATATGCCTTAAAAAAATAATTCTAAATTTCAAAAACCATTTAACTTTTTGAGAGGTAGTCAAACTAAAGAAAAATCTTTAGATTGACCACCAATATTCAAAAAAGGAATAGTCTAAACGTCTAAGTATTGATTTCTTTCATAATCGAATACTTGTATTCTGTAAGCATCCCATTCAGCTCTTTTGATGGTGTAGAATTGGTCAAACACTTTTTCTCCAAGAGCATTTTTAACTACATCATCCTGTTCCAATGCATGGTATGCTTCCCATAAACTTGTTGGCAAGTTACTGATGCCTCTTTGGACAATCTCATCTTCAGTTAATGCAAACAAGTTTTCTTCAGTTGGTTCACCAGGATCCATCTTATTGTCCAAACCATCTAAACCTGCTTCAAGCAATACTGCAAATGCTAAGTATGGGTTACATGAAGGGTCAGGTGATCTGCATTCGATTCTTGTACCTAATCCACGGGATGCAGGAATTCTAAGTAAAGTTGACCTGTTTTTAAATCCGTAAGCTATGTAACATGGTGCTTCATAACCAGGAACTAAACGTTTATAAGAGTTAACTGTTGGGGATAGGATTGCTGATAAAGCCTGTGCATGTTTCAATAATCCTCCGATGAAGTATAATGCTTCCTGTGAAATTTGGTTTTCAGTGTTTGGATCATAGAAAATGTTTTTGCCGTCTTTGAATAGGCTTTGGTTACAATGCATTCCACTACCATTGATTCCCAAGAATGGTTTTGGCATGAATGTTGCTTTAAATCCTAAGTTGTGAACTACTGCTTTTACAGCTTCCTTAAATGTGATTACAGCATCAGCTGTTTTTAAAGCATCAGCATATTTGAAGTCCACTTCATGCTGTCCTGCTGCCACTTCATGGTGGCTTACTTCAACATCAAAACCTAATTGCTCTAAACCGAATACGATTTCTCTTCTAATGTCAGTACCTTGGTCCAATGGCTCTACATCAAAATATTCCGCTTCATCCGCAGGGATGTAATTTCCGTTTTCATCCTCTTTGATAATGAAGAATTCTGGTTCAGGACCCATATTGAATTGATATCCTCTTTTTTCTGCTTTTTCCAATGCTTTTTTAAGCACTCCTCTTGGATCACCATCATATGGTTTTCCTTCTGTAGTGAAGATATCACATATGAATCTACTGGTTCCTTTTGATTCAGGTCTCCATGGAATTGTTGAGAAGGTGTTGATATCTGGTTTTGCAAGTAAATCACTATCATTGATTGAAGCTAATCCTGCTACTGATGAACCGTCAAACAATAATCCATCATTTACGATATCTTCAATGTCATCAGCTCTTTTAAGAGGAACTGCCATGCTTTTTGGCAATCCATGAATGTCTGATAGTTGCAATTTCAAAAATTTTATATCATTTGCTTCGACTGTTTTAATAATTTGGTCTAATTTTTCGTCTTTTACTGACATCTTTTCACTTCCTTTTTTGAGATATCATCCATTCTTGAAAAAATGGAAATTGGAACCCCTTCGACTAAAAATTTTATTGAATTCATAGTCGGAAGGAAACTTCCTTCCTACTATAATTTATCACTATTAATATATAAATATTTTGAATAAAAAATGAACAATAAAAATAGATTTAAATAAATATTTTCAATATTTTCAAGCTATTTTCACTTAATATTAGTTAAAATAGATGTTTGTTCAGTGAAAAATTAATTAAAGAAAAATATGTTTGATAAAAATGAAAATAAGAGCAATTTACAAAAATAGATTAATTGAAGAAAAATTTTAAAAAATAGGGTATTTTTTAAAAAAAAGTCGGAAGGACGGAAAAAAATAAAAAATATTAAAAAATAAAAAAATAGTGAAAAATAAAATATTAAAAAAAGATTAAAGATTTAAAATGAAACTATTTGTCTGCAAGAGTCCAATAACATCTTTTTGGAGAAACAATGGTTTCATCTTTTTTCAATTCTTTCATGATTTTATCGACTTCTTTCTTTTCTACACCTGAAATTTCACTAACTTTAGTAGCGTTTAAAGGTTCTTCAGAGTTTTTAAATGCTTCAATTACTTTATCTTTATCAGACATTTTATCACCATTTTAATTTTATGAATTTATAATTATAATCATTACCATCCTTTTGGATAAATTCCGGTATCCATAAAGACCTTATTTGTATCAACAACAAGTCCAGAATCTGCATTCATTATCTCTTGAGATGAAAATAGAGAGGTTCCTGCAGCAACTAATTCTCCTTTTAATGATTTGATGGCAACTAGGTTGCCTTTTTGAATATCTTTGGATAATTTAGCTATTCCACCTGCACCAAGTTTTGCCCCTTGGCAAATGGCTTCAACGGCAGAATCCTTAATGAATATCTGCGGAAGGTGAGAGCTTGCAACTTCCATTGGTTGAATGGCTTTCCTTATGTATGATTCATCACCATCTTCAATGTAAAAATGATATGCATCCGTAAGGTCGTGTAAGTTTACAAGGTCATTGTTTCGTTCATCAAATGGACCTACCCTTGTTCTTCTAAGCTCAGCCATATGCGCTCCACAGCCTAAAGCTTCACCAATATCATGACAATAGGTTCTGACATATGTTCCTGCTTCACAACCTATTCTAAATAGGACATCCTTGCCTTCAATTTCGTAAATGGTGGAGTAATAAATATTTCTTACCCTTAATTCACGTTTGACGGCTGATTTAACTGGTGGTGTTTGGTATATCTTACCAGTAAATTCATCGAATATCTCTTTTATTTGATCTTCTGGAATATTTTTGTGCAGAGTCATGAGACATACATATTCCTTGCCTGCTGGAAGAAGAAGTTGACTGACTCTTGTTGCATTGTCAATACCAATAGGTAATACTCCAGTTACTTTAGGGTCAAGTGTTCCACCATGCCCTGTCTTCTTGCAGCCAAGTATTCTCTTTACCCAAGAGTCAACTTCATGAGAAGTAGGACCAGATGGCTTGTCCAAATTGATTATACCTTTAGCTATGTGTTCATCTATAGGCCTTTCATATGGATTGCACCCATATTCAGGGTTGGTTTCAACGTTTGATTTAATTAAGTAATCTTCCATAATCATTTCTCCAATAGCTAAAAGTTTTTAAAAATAAGATTTTTATATAATATAAAATAAGATTTTTATAATAAATAAATTTAATTAATGATTTATTAATGATTTAATTTATGATTTAATTGGTGATTAAAAATTAAATAAAGAATTTTAAAAAATAATCCTACAAAAAACTATAATAATAAACGATTATAAATAATAAGAATAGTTAAAGAAATGGAGAAAATATGGAGAAATAATATGGCAGATGAAAAATCCAAAATTGAAAATGAATCAAACCGTATGAGCAAAACTGAATATTATCTTGCAATCGCACTTGCTGTATCAAAAAGAAGCACTTGCTTAAAAAGACGCTATGGAGCTGTAATAGTTAATAACGATGAAATAGTTAGTACAGGTTACAATGGAAACCCAAGAGGAGAGGAAAACTGTTGTGACAGAGGAACTTGCCAAAGAATGAACCTCCCATCAAATTCAGGAAACTATAATGACTGCTTTTCAGTCCATGCCGAACAGAACGCAATGCTCAGTGCAAGCAGAAACGAGATGCTTGGCTCAACAA
>NZ_CALDKF010000030.1 GCF_937898925.1 uncultured Methanobrevibacter sp. | reverse complement strand
TCTCTTTTTCTTGCTGTTCCGCCTTCTTTTGGGATTTTTTCTTTTTTTTCTTCTTCCCGGCTTCTCCAAACTCTTCCAAATCCTCTAAATTAGGCAATCCGGTAATGCCAATGGCTTGAACGGATTTTGAAGCAACCCAATTAGCTATTGTACATGATTTAGCCAAATCATATCCTTTAAGATAGGAATACAAGAAACCGGCATTAAATGAATCTCCTGCAGCAGTTGTATCAACTGCATCACATTCAAACGCAGGTATTTTAACCTCTTCATCCTTCTTGTTTATTGCATAAGCTCCATCAGAGCCTCTTTTTACAACAACAGTGCCAATGCCATCATTTCTAACATTCACTGCCAAATCTCTAAAGCTTAAAGAATCATCACCAGATAAATTCAATTTTTCCTTATAATAATCTTCAAACAATATCTTCAATTCGCCTTCATTAATAAGAAGAATATCAGTTCTTTCAAGGATTTCCTTAAGTTCTTCAACTCCTTTTTTAACATATAGCATTCCAGGATCAAAGCTTAAGACAATCTTATCAGAAAGTATATTCAACAATTCCTTTTGAGCATAGAAAGAATCTCCAACAAATGAAGTGTAATGAAGTATCTTGCATGCATTGACATTCAATGGATTGATCTCATCGATTGATATCTCATCATTTACACCAGGATCTACATAAAGAGCCCTATCTCCTGCATCAGAAACGAAACCCAATACCTTTCCGGAATTGCCGCTTTCTGCATAGATGAGATTTGTTAAGTAAACATCATTAATCATTAGATTGTATTCCAATAAGTCTCCTTCCTCATCATCCGCTATCTTTCCAATATATGATGTTGAGCATCCAAGCTTTGAAAGTCCTATGATTGTATTTGCTGCTGAACCACCAGGAGATTCCTCTTCACCTTTAATGAAACTTTCTCCATCGATTTCTGCAATGTGACCGACCTTATAAAGCTTATCTACATTCAATGCTCCAAAACCTATTACATCCACATTGATTGCATCATAAACTATCTCATCAACACCTAAATCTTCAGCAGTTACATTTTTTGAGGATTTCGGAACATTTGTATTATTTTCTTCCATTTAATTCACCTCGTTAAAAGATTATTTAGAAGAATTATTTCAAAATATCCAATAAATTGGTCTTATGTTCACCTAATTGCCCTTCAAAGTTTCCAGCTGAAATCCTTTCAACACCAGGGATGTCTATAATTGCATCAATAGCTTTCTTAATAGCCAAGTTCATAGCTTCCTGACTGGTTGCATTTATAACGATTTCAGGAATGTAATTTACCCCTTCCGGAACTTTTGACTCATCGCCAAGCCTTTCCTTCAATGAAGGGCAATACGGATGATTTGTACTTGGACCAATCTCTGGGAAATTGGTTTCAGGCTTACTTGCAGCAGAGCATATTCCAAAAGGAGTGCAGACTCCTTCAACTTCCATAATAGTGTCGATGATAATTCTGCCTGCCTTTAAGACAGCTTCTTTTGTGGAACACATATACCAGAAGTTACCTCCCATGATTCCTTCTGCATAAGCAAGTTCAGATTCAATCTGGAAATCAGGAACTGCAATAGGGACATTGATCATTTTTCTTCCAAACTCTTCAATTTCCCATTCATAGCCATCACCACAATGGCCTACGCTTTCCATCATTCCAATAGCGCCAACAGGATTTTCAGTTATGCTGAATACCCTTGTAAATGGCTTTACAAGAATGTCTTGACGAATTCTGTAGGATAATTCCTTTTCAAATTTTTTCAAGTCATCAGTTAACCAAAATTGAACGATAGCTCCAGGTCTTCCATCAGGAGTCTTATCAGCGTCTACAAAAGCTTCCACACCTGCTTCAACCCTACCAATTACAGCACTTGGTGTAGCTGTAGCATCGTAAGCTGCTTCCTTTACAGTCAATTCGTCTTCTGCTGTAATCAATGCTCTGATATACATTCCATCAAATGATTCAAAGAATGTATCTTCAACCTTATCATAATTTGCCATAAATGTCATCTCATTACTAATATTCTTGATAAAATATTTTTATATAATTAATATTAACCTAATCCACCAATATCTTTTCCACGGATGCCGTTTCTCATCTCTTTGCTTAACTTAAGCAGATAATCCCTATTATCATCTGTAATTATCTCAATGATTGGCGCTTCCTTATTGTAGAATACTTTTTCAAACTCTTCAATAAGTGAATAATCCACTTCAAAGTCTTCAAATGCAGCATTTGGACCTTTTTGTGAATACTCTCTAATAAAGTCCAAAACATATTCCTTATCAAATCTGGAGTGAAGATCAATCAAAATGGAACTTACAATAGTGTGGTTAGATATCACTGCAATCTCTGCAACATTCAAGGGATACTCATTTCCATTGAAGCTTACTGACAAACCGCCATTGTCCCTTGCATATTGCAATGGCTCAACATCAGTTATGCTGTCACCCATATAGATAATGGAACCTGATTCAAGTCCAAACCTTTCAACAATATCCTCAACTGCAATTTGCTTACCTTTGCCACCAACAGTTTTCACACTTTCAATATACTTGTTGATTTCAAGCTTTGGAAACTCATTGAAGAAAATGTCATACAAAACATTGAAATCATCTTCACTTTCATCACCATGTTCAAGTATGATTTTTCTAAATTCCTCAACTTTCTTAAGTTCTTCAATAAATTTTGGTGATTTGTCACCAACAATAGTTTGAGAATTGTTTGCTTTAGATGAAACATTATCTGATTTTTTATCAAATTGATTGAAATTAGTGGCTCCATCTACATCAAGTTGTGTGTGATAAGTATTTTGGAATGGGAAATCAATATAATTGCATAGAGCTTCAATATATTGACCATAACTAGTACTAACTATGAAAGAATCAATAAGTTCATTTGCGAATCTGAGAGTGTCATCAGAACCATCAACAAGATAAATATTTTCCCTTGAAAACTTGATCATTTTTTCATTTGTAAGTCCCGCTAATTTATAAAATGGAACAATAAGTTTAAGTGTGTCGCCAGCATGATAATTTTCAAGCTTGACATCATCAACAAGATAATCATCAAATCGACTGATGATCTTGAATAATTTTCCACCATCTTCAATAAACTCATCTGCCAATTCATATGCATTGTCATTTAATGTTAATGGACCTTCACAATCTGTGATAAAAACTTTTTTTACCATAATTTAATCTTCCTAAACTTCAAGTGTTTAATTTCAATAAGTATAATCTAATAAAAATAAAAAAAGAAAAATAATTTAAAAATTTAAAAATAATTTACAAGAACTGCCAAATTGTAGAGACTCTTGCTGCATTCACTGGACAGATTCCTTCACAGTTTCTACAGGAAATACAATCATCATGATTTACAACGACCTTTCCATCTTCAACGCTTAATGCCTCAACTGGACAATTTTTCACACACACTTCACATAATTGACAAGCATGATGATTAATCTCTACAGTACCGTTTCTTCTTCCTCTAAGGTCTCTTTTAATGAAGAATATCTCATGATTCCTGTTTGTAAAGAATTCTTCCTTAAGCTTGATTGCTTCAAAATTACAGCTTTCAGCACATAATCCACAGTATACACAGGAATTGTCTGTATCTATTATAATTGGATTAGGACCATCCAAACTAATTGATTCAGTAGGGCAGACATCTCTGCATAGTCCACAGCTGATACAATTCTCTTCCACAACTTCAATTCCAAGTGCAGGTGGGAAGAACTCTACAAGGTCCAATACCTTTACAACATCCAAATCCTTTTTAATCTGCGCATTCAAACGTTCATTAAGGAAATCAGTTACATTCACTACAATTGATCTGCAGTTGGTGCAGGTGAATATTTCAACATCTGAAAATTCCATTCCTCTAGGAACATCCCTAATGTCCATTGAGTTTTCATAATCGAAATCATCAAAATGATAATCCTTGGAAATGTCTTCAAGCAATTTAACCAAAACATTGTCAATATTGGTTACACCTTTTGAAATGTTATGAACATCCCTATCAATGATTTCAGATGCAATTTCCAATGTCTTGATCTTATTGAATGATTCAAATGCCTCTTCCCTTTCCACATAATCTATTGCATAGGTAGGACATGAATGCATACATTCCTCACATCTTGCACAGTAAGCAGGGTCAATGAACGGCAACTTATTGGTTTTTCCTACATTGATTGCACCTTTGGAAGGACAAATCCTTGTACAAGTCATACAACCAATACATTCATCCTGGTCAATGCAGAGAGTTTTACCTTCCTTAACGGTTTTAGGGAGTATTTCCCCATATTTGATTGCATCAGTAGGGCAGTGCCTAAAGCAATATCCGCAACGGATGCACTTATCCTCATCTATTTCACTATGGACTTCCTCTCCACCGGAAGACCTTAAATGAATAGCTCCAGACTTACATGCATTCACACATGCACCGCAAGCTCTACAGAGCTTTTTGTTTATGTTTGGAACATTTTCACGAATAGGATCTGCTAAAGTCTTCTTAATGTGTATAGCATCATAAGGACAAGCATTGGTACACAAGACACAACCGAAACAATGTTCATCCAATTTAATTAACTTGGTATTTTCATCTTGATAAACTGCATCAATAGGACAGACATTCAAGCATGGCTTATCCATACAATTGATACATTTCTCATTATCAATCTCATACTCTATATGAACATCTCTTAATGGTCTTGGTATAGGGTCTACAGTAACCATATTAAGCCCTCCTTTCTGCTAATTGAGAAGCTTTTACAGAAATGTGAATAACTTCCTCATCATTATCATTTGTATCTAGATTAAATTTAGCCAAGAAATATTTTATGACACCAAATGGACAGGTCTGATAGCATATACTGCATCTTAAGCATTTTTCCTTATCCCTTACAATGGTATCGTTATCACTATCGAAACTGATTGCTCCAGTAGGACAGTCTGGTATGCACATTTGACATTTCTTACAATTGTCAGCGTCCCAAGTGATAATTCTAATCTTCAGTCTATTGATGGCATCTTCCAGGACTTCATGAACGACCTCTTCATCATTTAAAATGGTTAAAGACTCATCAAATATAGGCTTGAATTTCAATTCATCTAAAAATAGCTTATCAGTGCCTAAATTAATCAAGTCATCCTGCTTGGATTCAATGTATTCCTCTAATGTACTTACTGCCAAATTAATGATTTTCTTTTGCTCTTCAAGATTGTTTACAAAGACTCCTCTCATTGCACCTTTTACAGGACAGGTCTCTAAACATTTTCCGCAGGAAATACATTTGGATTGGTTTACAACAACCCTATCATCAATCTCTTCAATTGCTCCAACTTCACAGGCATCCATACACTTATGGCATCTTATGCATAAATAATCATCCACAATGTATTTTCTCTTTGATGGGATGATATTGAACTCTTCGCGAATGAAATGGTTTTCACCACATTCCAATGTCTTTGGAGTTGAAGGACAGACTTCAGCACAGAAACCGCATCTGATACAAGCCGCTTTATTGATTACTGGATAAATCAAACCGATGGATTCCTCATTGTCTGAATCCCTAACCAATTTGATTGCATTTGGTGATGGGCAAGATGCTGTACAGCTTCCACAACCAATACAGTTTTCCTTGATCACTTCAGGAAAATCCCTGAATCTGTCTGGCTTGTGTGCTATGTCTTCCTTGGATTTTGCATCGAAAAATCCATCAATCCAGGTTTTTCGAGCAAATTCATAAATATACCAAATAAGTGAGGACATTTCATTTCACCTCAAAGAAGTCTTTTACAGTAGATTTGCCAGTATCAACATCAGTTATAGCCACTCTTTCAGTACATGCTATGCAAGGATCTGATGACGCATAAGTAGCTACTGCATCAGCAACTGTTGCTACATCCTTAAGCATGTATTTTGCACAGGAGTCAATATTCATGATACTTGGAGTTCTGATAGAAATACGCTTGATTAAATCTCCATTGGTTTCAGCCATATATCTTACTTCTCCACGAGGGGCTTCATTTCTCCATTCCCCATATCCTGATGGAATTTCCACAGGAACTCTTATATCTCCTTCAGGCATATTTTCAATTGCCTGTTTCACTAAATCAATAGATTGTTCAACCTCATAAAGCCTATTTAATGTACGGGCATAGTTGTCTCCCTCTTTTCTCCAAATAGGCTTGAAGTCAAAATAATCACGATAAGTATAATGCTCTTCTCTTAAGTCATGCTTAAGACCAGAAGCTCTTCCAATAGGTCCTACAGCATGTCCTTTAATAGCTTCCTCTTTAGTCATCACTCCAACGCCTTTTGCCCTTAATGCAACGATTGGAGCCTCTTCAAATAATGCTATATGCCTATCAAAGCCATCTTCAATTTTCTTTAAGTTATCGAGTATTGCATTGAAATGGCGCTCATCAGCATCCATTCTGACTCCCCCAACAACATTCCAACCCATATTGACTCTGTTTCCGGTTAGCAATTCGATTGAATCCATTGCATATTCCCTTAACTCCAATACGCGCATGAATAATGTTTCATGGTCCATTGATTTGAAAAAGGTGGAGTTTCCAA
>NZ_CALDKF010000029.1 GCF_937898925.1 uncultured Methanobrevibacter sp. | reverse complement strand
TGCGGCCACTGTGCACCATGCACTGAAAACATCAATATCGCTATGGTGAACAAGTTCTATGACCTTGCAAGGCATCACGATGAAGTTCCGGAATCCATAAGGGCTCATTATAATGATTTAATGTATAATGCTTCTGATTGCATAGCATGTGGAAACTGTGAGGAAAGATGTCCTTTCAATGTGGGTATTGTTGAAATAATGGAAAATGCAAAGGCATTATTCCAATAAGAAATCTTTTTCCTAAAATTTTATTTTTTTTACTTTTTTTACTTTTTTTATTTTTTAATGATTTCTGCAGAGATTTAGACTAGCTATTTCTTATCCTATTATTAATTAAATTTAAATATTTTAGATTATATACTATTCATATTATAATAGTATTAAAAATTTTAAATCCAGAAAAGAAATTTTTAATTTTTATAATTCTCAATGATTAAAAAACATGAAAAGGTGTTATTTTGAATATAGATTTAAAAGAAATAGCAGTTTACATTGTCCTTATCATTATTGTTCTTATTGCTGCACAGCACTTGAATGTTGTAGTATCTGGCAGTATGGAACCTGTAATGTATAGAGGAGATATTGTAGTGCTTGAAAAAGCAAATCTTCTTGGATTCCAGGAGTTCAATCCAGCTGAAGTTGAAGTTGGAGACATTGTGGTCTACAATGCAGCTTGGCATAATGGGCCGGTTATCCATAGAGTGATTGAAAAAGGTCAAATCAACAGCACTACGGTCTATAAGATCAAAGGGGATAATAATGATGTTGCCGATCCTTATTGGGTAACTGAAGGTCAAATCACCTCAAGAGTTTTAACTTTTAATGGACAACCTTTGATTATTCCTAAAATAGGATACATATCCATATGGATAAGAGGACTTTAATGTTTTATGATTAATTATATTGATTACATGATAATTTTAACTAATAGTTTAATATCTTAAATCAATTTTAATTAATCGTTATTTTTATTATTTTAATAATAATTTTTTTATAGAAAATGGATTTAGTTTTTGCCTATCTTGAAAGCTATTTTATAATGTTTTGATAAGATCCATTTTCAGTTAATTAAAAAACTTATATTTATCGGTGTTTATATGTACTTTAAAATAAAATCTGAAGCTCAAGAAGCTTTAAAAAAAGCAGTTGATCAATTTGACTGTGATTTTGAAGATGAAATTAAATTGGAGTTTCCACCTAATCCTGAATTAGGTGATTTAGCCAGCACTGTTTCATTCCAATTGGCTAAGCATTTAAGAAAGGCTCCAAATTTAATTGCTCCTGAAGTTGTAGAAAAAATCGAACTTCCTGAAATATTTGAAAAGGTTGAAGCGACAGGACCTTATGTTAACTTCTTCATCAATCACGATATCTTTGCAAAGCAATTGTTGGATTCTGTAGATGAGGATTACGGTGCACTTCCAAAAGTTGATGAAAAGATCATTTTGGAACACACTTCAGCTAACCCTAATGGGCCATTGCATATTGGTCACATCAGGAACTCTGTTTTAGGAGATTCCTTAAGAAGACTTTTAACCACTGCAGGTAGAGAAGTTGATACCCAATACTATGTAAACGATATGGGAAGGCAATTGGCTATGATTGTTTTCGGTATGGAAGAGTTAGGATTGAAACTTGAAGACCAGCCATCTGAAAAAATCGACCATAAAGTTGGGGAATTATACTTTAAAGTCAATCAAATGCTCAAAGAGGATGAGTCCTTAGGTGATGGAGTAGATGCAACCATCAGAAAATATGAAGGCGGACCATCTGAACTTGACGAAAAGTTCGAGTATGCAGTGAACAGCTGTCTTGAAGGTGTAAAGGAAACCTTGAAGAGAATGAATGTGAAGCATGATGCATTTGTTTGGGAAGGACAATTCGTAAGGACAGGCATTGTTGACAAGATCACCAATGAATTGTATGAAATCGGTTATGCAAGAAAAGAGGATGTATTATACCTTGACTTGACTGAATATGGCATTGACAAGCATCTTGTCTTAAGAAGAGCAGATGGAACAAGCTTATATTCTACAAGAGACATTGCATATCACATTTACAAATGCAAGAAATGCGATAAGGTATTGGACATCTTCGGTTCTGACCATAAATTGGCTGCAAGACAAGTGGAACTTGCCCTTGAAATTCTCGAAGAGATTGAACCTAACAGTGACAAGATGGAAGTTATCTTCTATGAGTTCATCACCTTGCCTGAAGGGTCCATGTCTACAAGAAGAGGAGTATTCATATCTGTAGACGAATTGATGGATGAAGCTGTTAAGAGAGCTAAGGAAGAAATTGTCTCAAGAAGACCTGATCTCGATGAGGAAACCATTGATGAGATTGCTGAAGAGATTGGTATCGGTGCAATCAGATATTACATTGCAAGATTATCCCCTGAAAAACACATCACTTTCAAATGGGATGAAGCCTTAAGCTTTGAAAGAGGTTGCGCTTCAATTCAATACGCTCATGCAAGAGCTTGCAAATTACTTAGAAAAGCCCAAGAAGAAAAAGGCATTGACTTAGCAAGTCTTCAAGCTGAAGAGAATTGGTCATTGGATGACAATGAGAAAGAATTGGTAAAATTGATTGCTAAATTCCCAAGCTTGATTGAAGATTCAGCTAATATAAAAAGAGTTCATCCAATTGCTCAATACTGTCAAGACTTAGCTGGTGCATTCAACAGATTCTATAAATCAGAACAGGTAATCGGTTCTGATGTGGAAAGTGCAAGATTGATTTTAGTTGAAAAGGCTAGAATCACATTAAGAAATGCATTGGACATTTTAGGAGTTAGTGCTCCTGAGTTAATGTAGCCAAACTTTTAGAAAAAGTTTGATCAAAATTTTTTCCTATAGTTGGGAGTATATGCTCTTCAACTACTTTTTTTATTATTTTTCTTAAAAATAGACTCTTTTTAAAATTAGATTTTTTAAAAAATTAGATTTTTTTTTTTAATGATGATGTTGGATTTATTTTAAGCTATTTTTGCAAATGGTGTATCATCAAGTGACTTTATCCAATTGATTACAGTTCTGGTTATTGGGTATACAATGATTTCATAAATTATCTTGAATGCCCCTTGACAGATTATCATTGTAATCAAAACCTCATTAGGCATTAATCCTGCAAAGGCAATTGTAATGAAGATTATTGCATCCAATCCTTCACCAAACAATGTGCTTATTGAGCATCTTGCAAATAGGTAATCTGTGTATCTTTCCTTTAGTATTTTCATAAAATAAGCGTTTACATAAGACCCTACAAGGTATGATATTAAACTTGCAATCAATATTCTTGGAGTGCTTCCTAAAATAATGCTGAATGCATTTGAAGTTGCAAGATCTGTTCCAGGTAAGAATATGGCTATCTGATATGCTATGACCGCTATTAAATTTATTATAAAACCTAAATAGATGGTTCTTTTTGCAAGTGTGAATCCATAGATTTCAGTTAGCACATCTCCTACAATATATACAAGTGGGAATATGACAACGCCGCATGGCAATATTATATCGTATAATGAAAATGTTTTTGAAGCAAGAATGTTTGAAATTATAAGGCATCCGCAAAACAATGCAGTAATTATTGGATATAATTCCATTTGGCTTGGCTTATTTTTCAAAAAACTCACATTGCCACCCATATTTAAAATATAATTTTGCCAAAAATTTGATAATATTATATCAATTTCTCTACTCTTTCTTTCGCTTCCACTACTTCAGAGTCAGTGTTGTCGAATTCAAGGAATTTTTCATAGTTTTTCAAAGCGCTTTCATATTTCTCCCTGTCCTCTTGGATTATTCCAATCTCATAATAGGAGTAGTGATAGTTTGGATTGATTCCAAGTGCAAGAGAGAATGCTTCAAGAGCTTCGTCATCTTCCTCTAAGGCATGCAATGCAACACCTTTGTTGTGGTATGCATTCTCCAATTCGAAAATTGTTTCGTATGGGTTGTCGCTGTATCTTTCAATGCATTCATCTAAGGTTTGAACAGCTTCCTTATGCTTTTGAAGCTTGATTAAACAGCTTCCTTTTAAAAATAGAATGTTTGAATTGTTTTTGTCAGATTTGAGAGCCTTATTATAGGTTTTTAAAGCATCATCAAATCTTTGATGATTTTCAAGGACGTATCCTTTACTCATTAAATCGTAAATTCCACTTACTTCCACATCCATAACAATGTCATAGACCTTGGAAGCCTCTTCGTAATTTTCCATAAGTTCGTAAGTGTTTCCTTTTGAAATTAATGCGGAAAGGTTATTCGGATCTAATTCCAATGCATTATTGAAGCAGTCTAAAGCATCTTCAAATTGCTCTGTAATTGTCAAGACAGTACCTTTTTGAATGAATTCCTGAGCAGTTGTAGGCTCAATATCCAACATCGCGTTCATGTCATCAATGACTCTTTGCTCATCGATTTCCATGCTGTTTCCAGGCTTGATGATGTCTTCGTCACTTAATGCATGAGATTCGTTTTCAGCTATTTCCTCATTTTCAGCCATCAATGTTTGGAATTCTATAGAGTTCATTAATATGTTTGCCACTTCAGGATACTCTTCAATGATGATATCCATGTATCTTGCTGCCTCTTCCCTATTGTTTTCTTGGAGTGCAATTGTAATTTTGTTTACTAAGTGTTCTAATGCAGGGTCATTAAAGTCCATGTTTCCACCCTTTCCCTAAATACTATAATTAAATTGTTTTTTGAAAATTTTTTAAATGATATTGGAATCTTTAAATTCTCTAAATCAGATATTTTTTAAATGATTATGGAGTCGTTAAATTGTCTAATCAGATGTTTTATTCTTAAATCAGATTGATTATTGGTTTTGCAATTCTTTCAAGAAGTAGTACAATACTCCTTTTTGTGCATGCATTCTGTTTTCAGCTTGGTCATACACTACAGAGTGAGGGCCGTCAATAACTTCAGCGCTTACCTCTTCTCCTCTTATTGCAGGCAAGCAGTGCATGAAGATCACGTCATCATCTGCCAAATCGATAAGTTCCTGATTTACTTGATATTCCTTAAAGTCAGCTCTTCTTTTTTCAGCTTCAGCTTCATCACCCATACTTACCCAAACGTCAGTATAGATAACATCTGCGCCGCTAACAGCAGCTTTCACATCACTTGTGATTGTGATTGTGGAATTGTTTGCTTTTGCATATTCTTCTGCTTTAGCTACAATTTCTGCATTTGGCTTGTATTCGTCTGGACAAGCGACAGCCATGTCCATTCCTAAGCATCCACAGATTAATAAAAGTGAGTTGCATACGTTGTTTCCGTCACCTACGTAAACGAATTTACCGTCAAATCCGCCTTTGTGTTCCTTGACAGTCAACATGTCTGCCAAAGCTTGGCAAGGGTGTTCAAGATTGGTCAACCCATTAATGATAGGAACATCTGCCTCATCCCTAAGCTCGATGACATCATCATGCTCAATAGCCCTGATCATGATTGCATCAACGAATCTGGATAAGACTTTTGCAGTATCCTTGATAGGTTCCCCTCTTCCCAATTGGATATCGTTAGTGGATAGGAACAATGCGGTTCCGCCTAACTCATACATTCCAACTTCAAAGGAAACTCTTGTTCTTGTAGATGATTTTTGGAAAATCATTGCTAACTTTTGATCTTTTAGAGGTTTTTCCTCCATTTTTCCTGCTTTGAAGTCACTTGCAATATCTAAGATTCTAGTGACTTCATCTTCAATATCACTTACTGATAATAGACTTCTCATTTAGACTCCTTCATAAAAATTATTTAAATCTTAAAAATTCACTAAAATTAAAATAGCGCATTGCTTATATTAATTTTTAGTATAATAAAATTAAATATTTATTTTTAATAATATTAAAACTTATCACTTTAAAGCGCATGCTTTTTTATAAAATGTAAAAAAATAGCTAAAAAATATCTAAAAATAAGGGTAAAAAATTAATGATTACATTCATTAAAAATAGATTAAAGCATTTTTTTCTGACAATCACATTAAAAGTCAGAAAGTGTTCTTTGCTTCAAATCAGCTTCACGATGTGGTTTTATGTTTTCCTCTCTTGCTAATTTAACAAGTCTTCTTTGATAAATCAATGCTTTCTTGAACTGATTCTTGTCATTCAAATAGGAAATGATTTCTTTAAGGCCTTGGATTTCTTCCTCAATGCTGTATTCTTTAGCAAATTCAGTCTTATCCTCTGTTTCTAGAATGTCCTCATCATCATTCCCTATAGGGTTGATTATTTCGCCTAAAGTAACTACACTTTTCTCTTCAAGTTCAGATATTTCATCAGAAATCTCTTCATCTTTTCCAATTTCAGGGGATGATTCATCAATTTCATCTTCAGTTGAATCCAATTTAGCATCCTCTTTTTTAGGTTCAAGGAATTGTCTCAATTTAGATCTGATTGCATCAAGATTGAAATTGGAACTTGCTATTTGCTCTTTAGGATTTTCTAAAATGAGTTCTAAGTATTGATAGGATGTTTTTGAAACATTTTCAACAAAGTTCTTAAGCTCTTGAGGAACCTTGTTTTCAATGAACTCATCATCATTCTTTATGCTTTCATAATTGTCCTTGACCATTTCATTCAAGACCAAAATGGTTTCCAGATTATCAATCAACAATCCCCCAGCAAGATAAGATTTTACGATGCCTTCATTTGCCAAGTTTTGTGTTTTGAGTTCAAGATAATTGTCGAGTGTATTGTAGATTTTCAAAAGCTCTATCTCTTGGCCTTCTTCTAAAAAATGAGTTAACTTGATTTTGTATTCATTTATCAATCCTACAAAATCATCGTTATTGTAATATTCAACAAGGAGATCTATTTTCAATAAAATCAGGGTTTCAGCGATAGTGCTGTCTAAATATTCGTCACAAAGCTTCAATGCCTTTTGGTATTTTCCTTGTCTTTCTAATTTCTTTACCTTTTTCAAGGTTGCATTTATAGACTTTGCTGATTTAGACATAAAATCACCGAATTAATTGTTTTAAATATTTATAATCTAAAGTTATATCTAAAGTATTAGTTGTTAATTAGTTAATGAATAACTAATTAACCTTTGGCTATCAATCTAAAACAGATTAAAAGCTTATTCGTTTCTGATTGCTTCCATATGATCGATACGTTTTTGGATTAAAGCTGCGGTTCCAACGTCTCTTCTATGGTAAACATTTCCTCCAACTATATTACAAGCTTCTTCAGCTATTTTTTCAGCTTCAGCAATGGTTTCTCCTTGTGCAACAATTCCTAAAGCTCTTGAACCTGAAAGATGGATTCCATCTTCCTCTTGGCTTACAGCTGCATAGAAGACTTTTGCACCAAGCGCTTCAATAGCTTCATCATCCACTTCAATGAGCTCTCCTGCATGAGGAGTGTCTGGGTATCCGTCAGGCACTATGTATTTGCATACAGAAGCCAAGTCTTCAAATTCAACTTCGCTGAGATTTCCTGCAACGATGTCCTTGCAGATGTCAAGCATTGAAGTTTTTAAAAGTGGAAGAACGTTCATTGCTTCAGGGTCACCGAATCTTGCATTGTATTCAATTAATTTAGGGCCTTCATTTGATAACATGAATTGACCGTAAAGAATTCCTTTGTAAGGAGTGGTTTCCTTAGCTATTGCCTTTAAGGTTTCTTTCATGATGTCAACAGCTTCATCGTAATCCTTTTGAGTCATGAATGGCAATAATCCTCCAACATCAGAGTATGAACCCATTCCACCAGTGATCAATCCTTGGTCATTTTCAAAAGCATGAGGGTGGTCTTGAGCTGCAGGCATTGGAGCTAAGTTTTCTCCATCACAGAATGCTTGGATGGTGAATTCCTCTCCAACAACTTTCTCTTCAATGATTACTTGTGCAAATCCGCCCATTGCATTGTCCATAACTTCCTTTGCATAAGCTTTTGCATCTTGGTTGTCTTTAAGGTGGTCACCTACGATTTTAACACCTTTACCTCCAGTCAATCCTACAGGTTTCACTACAACATCCTTTTCATATTCATCAAGGAAAGCGCTGATGTCTTCATAATTATCAAATACCTTGTAGGTCAATGATCCTTTGATTTGGTATTTTTCAAAGAGGTTTCTCATAAATGACTTGTCAGTTTCAATTCTTGCAGATTCTTGTGCTGGTCCAACACAAGGGACTCCAACCGCTTCAAGAGCGTTTACAATTCCTTTTCCAAGAGGAGCTTCAGGTCCGATTACAGCCAATTCGATTCCATTTTCCTTTGCGAATTTAGCCACTTCATCAACTTCCCCTTCATCTCCTTTCTTAAAAGTGGATATTTTACTGATTCCAGGATTGTTCTTGCTCATGTAAGCATATAATTCTACATCATCTTTTATCAATGCATCACAGATTGCATGTTCTCTTGCACCGGTTCCAACAACTAATACTTTCATTTTTAATCTCCATTCAAGAGTTTTGAGTTTAATATTTCAGATTAATTTTTCATGTCAATAAAAAAATTAAAATCCTTATTATTATGATTTATGTTTTTATTAGTATATATTTTTTAAAAAACATATGTTAATATTTATATCTATCTTAGGATATATATTATTATATTACAAATTATTGAACAAAATTTGATGAAAATTTTTCTGTTTTTTAAACAGGATTTTTGAAAATCAAAATCATGATTATTGAATTTATTAAATGAAAAGGATGGTTGAAAATGAGAGGCGGAGACGCTATTATTAAAGCTTTAATGGATAAAGGTGTTGACACCATTTTCGGTTACCCTGGAGGTACCGTAATTCCATTTTATGACATGCTATATGATTCAGACTTAAGGCATATACTTGTTAGACATGAACAATGTGCAGCACATGCTGCAGAAGGTTATGCAAGAGCTTCTGGTAAAGTTGGTGTCTGTTTAGCTACTTCCGGGCCGGGTGCAACCAATTTGGTCACCGGTATTGCAAATGCATATATGGATTCATCTCCACTTATTGCAATTACTGGACAGGTTGTAAGTAATTTAATCGGTAATGATGCATTCCAGGAAGTAGACATCATGGGTATTACAATGCCTATCACTAAACATTCCTATCAGCCAAAAGACGCGAACGACATTCCAAGCATCATCAATACCAGTTTTGAAATAGCTTCAACTGGCAGATGCGGACCTGTATTAATCGATGTTCCTAAGGAAGTGCAAGAGCAAGAATTGGATGATTACGTATTGGGAACAATTCCAACTCCTGGTTATAAACCTACTGTGAAAGGTAATTCTAAACAAATTGCAAAAGCTGCTAAAATGCTTCTTGAAGCAGATAAGCCATTCATTTTAGCAGGTGGAGGTACCATATTATCTGGTGCTAATGAGGAAGTCAAGAAACTTGCAGAATTGATCAATGCTCCTATAGCAACCACATTAATGGGTAAAGGCATTGTTGATGAGAAGGATGACTTATCCATGGGAATGCTTGGTATGCATGGAAAGCAAGTTGCTAACCAAAACATTAACAAGACTGACTGCTTGCTTGCAATTGGTTGCAGATTCTCTGACAGAACTACCGGTAAACTGGAAGAGTTCATACCTAACGCTAAGGTTATCCACATTGACATTGATCCAGCAGAGATTGGTAAGAATGTTGCTGTAGACTTGCCTATTGTAGGTGATGCAAAGATTGTATTAAATCAATTGATTAAAGAGCTTGAAGCAAAACCAAGCGATAAGAATGCTTGGTTAAAATCTATTGTAGAATTCAAGAAATCTACAATACCAAGAGTAAGTTATGATGATATTCCATTAAAACCTCAACAGGTAATCAAGGAAATTGCAAACTCAATCACTGAAGATACCATTGTAACAACTGATGTAGGTCTTCACCAAATGTGGGCAGCACATTTCTTGGACATTTCAAAACCTCGCAAGTTCATATCTTCAGGTGGTCTTGGAACTATGGGATTCGGTTTCCCAGCAGCTATTGGTGCAAAGGTTGCCTGTCCTGATGATGCAGTGCTTGCAATTGTAGGTGATGGAGGATTCCTTATGGTTTCCCAAGAGTTGGCTACAATCAAGGAGTATGACATTCCTGTAGTTATCGCTATGTTAAACAACAGAAAATTAGGAATGGTTTACCAATGGCAAAACAAGATGTACAATCAAAGATACTCCCAAACCGATATGGGAAGCACTCCTGATTTTGTTAAATTAGCTGAAAGTTATGGTATCAATGCAGTAAGAGTTGAAGAAGTAGGTAAGACTCAAGAGATCTTATCCAAAGCATTGAAAGATAATGAAGCTATTTTAGTAGACATTACTGTTGAGAAGAATGAGTTCATTCCAATGTTCCCACCAGGTGGAGGCATAAATGACCTTCTTGGTGAGTATAAATATGAAAGTGATGTGGAACTTTCTAAAGATTCTCAACATGCAGAAGGAGGAGAATAGAATGAGCGAAAAATCTCATGTTATCAGCACTTTAGTTGAACACAAGCCAGGTGTACTTCAAAATGTTGCAAGCTTATTGAATAGACGTGGATTCAATATTGACAGCATTACCGTAGGGACATCTGAAGTTGAAGGTTTAGCTAGAATGGTTTTCGTTGTAAAAGGTGATGAAAAGGTCTTGGAACAGGTCATCAAGCAATTGCACAAGCTTGTTGATGTTGTCAAAATCAAGGATCTTGACCCTGATTATGTTTTAAAAAGAGAGCTTTGTTTAGTCAAAGTTAAGACCACACGAGAAAAATCAAGGTCTGAGATTATAGAGTATGCAGATATTTTCAAGGCAAAAATCATTGATGTCTGTGATGATTTCATTACAATGGAAGTTACAGGCAATCCTGAAAAGATTGATTCCTTCTTAAGATTGCTTAAGCCATTCGGAATCAAGAAAATAGCTCGTACTGGACCTACTGCTATTGCAAGAGGTCATCACTAATGCCCAAGCGTTTTAGCCTTCGGCTAAAAACCTTAGCCAAAAAATAGTTTAATAGTTGGAGTAAATGCTCCGAACTACTTTTTTTATTTTTTTAAAATTAAATCAATAATTTTTAAAAATTATTTTATTTTCTATGTTTTTAATGATCTTTTGAAATTATTTTTATTTTAAAACTATTTTTAGATTATTTTTTCAGTTTTTTATTTTTTTAAACTATTTTTAGATTATTTTTTCAGTTTTTTTATAAGTTTTTCAAGAAGGGGAACAAATAAACAGTTTGAAAAGAGCAAACTATTTATTATAACTATTGTGTTTCTATGCTTCCGTATCTATCTTCACATATTCCTTTAAACTTGTGGATAAAGAATTTGGCCCAGATGTATCCAACAGTTCCTCCAACGAAACATCCTAATACAACCCCTGCATATATTCCAATTAGTCCCCATCCAAATATGAAACAGAATATGTAAGCGAATACAGTTTCGGCTATAAGTGACCTAAGCACGGTAATGATAAAGGAGTATATTCCTTTTCCAACTCCTTGAAACATCATTGAAGACATTATACCGTGAGGAATGGCAAGCACAAATAGGCTTAAAACGCTTATTGCAGTTGCTATCTCTGGTGCAAGGGCCGCACTTGCAGAGGTGTAACTGAAAGCCCCTGCTATTTGATTGGAGAATAATACCATGATAGCCCCAAGTGCAATTGATATGCCAAATCCTATTTTTATTGAGTAGCTATGTCCTGTCTTTAGGTTTTCATAATTGTGGGCACCATAAGCCACTCCAGCTACTGTAAGCACAGCTGTACCAATACCTATCAATGGAATCATGGTTAGTTGCACAATTCTCATGGATGCTGTATAAACTGCCACAGCACTTGTTCCTGCTACAATCACGAGCATGGAATTGATTATTATTGCAAGAGCTGAAAAGATCACGTTTTCAAGTGTGGATGGAATTGCTACCTGAAGGGAGTCTAAAATAATTTTAGTGCTATAATGAAAGTTTTTAGGGCTTAAATCAAGGAATAAATCTTTTTTACCCCATATCCAATAACTCATAACTAATATTGACATTGTACATGATATTATGGTTGCCCATGCAGCTCCGGTTATTCCAAAATTCAGATAGTAAATGAATATTGGATCCAATATTATATTTAATATGGCTGTTACAGCAATTGCTATGGTTGCTCTTCTCATATCCCCTTCGGACCGGAATATTGCAGATTCCACTCCAGAAAAAACGAATATGAAAAGGAATCCGAATATGATGTACCCATAATCAAGAGCATATTGAATTGAATCTCCTGCTCCCATAAGTTCGAGAATAGGCACCATTGCACCAATCATGATGAATGTGAATATTGCACTTACAATAATTGACAGCAAAATTGCATGAAGGCCGGCATTGTTTGCCTCGGAAAAGTCATTTGCACCAATGTAACGTGCGATGAGTGAATTGGCACCGGCCCCTATACCGTTTCCAAGTCCTACAAGTATGGTGAATAGAGGAGTAATGAATCCTATTGCTGCCAATGCGTCTGCACCAAGGCCTGCAACCCATATGCTGTCTGCTATGTTATACATCATGATTAAAAGCATTGAGATCATCATGGGGACACTTAGCTTTCTTATAGCCCTTTTAGGGTCCCCAGTAATCATTTTAATATTATCATTCTTTTCTACATTTTCTGACATAATGTTCCCCTTACAAATTTTTATATCTTCTTATTTTCTAATTCTATTTATTCTAATGATCTTTAATTTTATATCTTCTTATTTTCTAATTCTATTTATTCTAATGATCTTTAATTTTTATGTAGTTATTAATTCACTGATAGAGATATTTCAACTCTTTTGGCTTACTTGCTGTTTTTTATTTCCATATTCAGAGATATTGTTTTTATAGCAGTATCCTTCAAAAACTCTTGCAATACCCTTTTTTCTTCATCATCCACTTCCTTGAATATCTCATCTTCCCAATCATCTAGAATTTTCAATGATTCTTCAATCACATATTCCCCTTTTGAGGTTAAAGAAATTTTATTTTGACGTCTGTTGTTTTCATCAATTTCCTTTACAATAAGTTCCTTGTCTTCTAATTTTCTTAAGGATCTTGCTACGGAACCTTTATCGACATTGCATCTTTTAGCTATTTCGTCTTGGTTTATTCCGTTGGAGCATTTTATTTCAAATAGTGTATGTAATTGTGAAGCGTTTATGTTCAAATCTTCTAGGCGGTGATTCAAATAAAAGCTATGGCCTCTTGCAATCATTGTAATGAGCTTTCCAAGTGGAAATTCCAACGCATTCTTTTCTTTAAATTTTTCCAAAGACATATTCTCTCCCAATTCCTTTTGAGAATCATTTATCTTTTTTTCTGTTTTTTAATAGGTTTTTTAATATTAAAATCAATAAGCATTTTTATATTCTGGATTTCATGGTATATAAACTGTTGCATTAACAACAATTGTATATGCAACAGTTAAATTATTTAAGTTAAATAATTCTTTAATTTCATTAATGATTTCCTTCAAATCCCATTATTTCTAAAATCATCATTGAAAAACTCTTATAAAATTCCAATTTAATAAGTTTTATAAACTATTAAATTAAATATATTAATGTTATATTTAATACTAAAATTAGTAAACATTTCAATAAACTAATTTCTCTATTGAATATATTGATTTATTGTTTTAAAATTACGATAAATCATTGCTATTAATTTTATAAAATTATTAAAAAACTTATAGGAGTCTTAAAAATGAAAATGTATTATGATGACGATGTTGACGCAGAAGTCGTTGCAGACAAAACCATTGCTGTAATCGGTTACGGAAGTCAAGGACGTGGTCAATCTAGAAACATGGCTGACAGTGGATTAAATGTAATTGTTGGTCTTAGAGAAGGCGGTTCATCCTGGCAAAAAGCTGTTGATGATGGAATGAATGTTAAAACTATTGAAGAAGCTGCTGAAGCTGCAGACATTATCCACATTTTATTACCAGATGAAACCCAAGAAAAAGTTTACAAAGAACAAATCGCTCCTTATGTTGAAGCTGGAAACACCATTTCATTCTCTCACGGTTACAACATTCACTTTGGATTAATCCAACCTGGAGAAGACGTAAACATCGTAATGTTTGCACCTAAAGGACCTGGATCTCGTGTCAGAACCACTTACTTAGACGGTTTCGGTATTCCTGGTTTAGTAGCTATTGAACAAGATGCTACTGGTGATGCATTGCAAATCGCATTAGGTATGGCAAAAGCTGTTGGTCTTACCAGAGCAGGTGTAATAGAAACCACCTTCCAAGAAGAAACTGAAACTGACTTATTCGGTGAACAAGCTGTATTATGTGGTGGATTAAGTGCACTTATCAAAGCAGGATTTGAAACTTTAGTTGAAGCAGGTTACCAACCTGAAATCGCTTACTTTGAAACCTGTCACGAAGTAAAGCTTATTGTAGATGACATCTACGAAAACGGTATGGCTGGAATGTGGCATGATGTAAGTAACACTGCTGAATACGGTGGATTAACCAGAGGTGGCAGAATAATTACTGATGCAACCAAAGCTGAAATGAAAGCAATCTTAACTGAAATCCAAGACGGAACCTTTAAAAAACAATTTGCAGATGAAAACGCAACTGATGCAGCAAACTTAAAAGAAATGAGAGCTGCTGAAGAAAAAGAAGGCATCGAAATTGTCGGTAAAAGATTAAGAATCGCTTGTGGATTACAAAAAGAAGATGAATAGTTTCTCTTCTTTCTTTTTTCTTTTTTAATTATTTTTACAATATTATAATCTATTTTTATCAAATTTTCTTATTTCAAACTTTTTAAAAACTTTCTGCTTTTTTAAATATTATATAAAAGTTTTTAAACTATGCCAAATATATCTAAATTAACTAAAGATTAGTCTAGATTTTTTTAATTTAATTCTAAATTTGTGATTAAAATGGTATATGTAGGTATGGATCATGGAACTACCGGTATTTCATTTGCTATAATGGATGAGAGGCAAGTTCTTGATGTTTTTAAGATATCCCGTGAAGATAGTAAGGCTGGGAAAGTGTCAGCTATTGAAGAATTGTCCAAGCGTGTTGATTTGGATGATATTGAATTAATGATTATCACTTATGCTATGGGAGATGGAATCAGCTCCATTCTTCCAATGGAAAGGGTTGAAAATAGAGGGATTCTTTCAATTGGAGGTGCAGGCAAGGTAACTGGTGGAGGAACATCAGTGTATTCAGAAATTGAAAATGCCGATTTGCCTGTCTTGATGATTCCAGGAATCCATAAGAATTGCGAGTGGCTAGACCCATTGTTCAGAGCAGCCTATTCCCATCATGCAAGCCCTGAAAAGATTAGCATTGTCTATAACGCTTATCTTGAAACCAATTGGGAAAACATGATTGTTGCAGACATCAGTTCAAACAGTGTTGACTTGCTTGTAGAGGATGGAATAATCAAGGGAGCCATTGATGCCTGTTGCGGTGCAATGGGAGTTGTTCACGGACCTCTCGATTTGGAAATGATTAGAGACATTGATGATGGAAAATGCACAGCAAATGAATGCTTCTCACATGCTGGTGCTATAAAAATAGCTGGAATTGACAATAAGGTTGCATTCATGAAGGATGAGCTTTTAAACAATTACAGAAATGGTGATGGGAAAGCAAAGCTTGCTATTGACACCATGATAATGACTGTAGCTATGGAAATTGCAGGATTGATTGCAGTAAGCAAAAATGAGATTGAAGGCATTGTTCTTACAGGCTCAATGGGTTCAATGAAAGATCCTGTTGATTTTGAAAAGGAGTTGAACAAGTACTTCAAGAACAAGTACCCAACCAAGATCATTTCAAGTGAATCCGGAGCTATTGGTGCAGCTCAAATAGCAAGGGATATTGCTCATGGAAAAAGAGAAATCATGGGTATAAAAGTTGAGCTTTAATTGTATACAAATTGTATACAATATATTTTTTTTTAAACTATTTTTTCTTTATTTTTTCGATTTTTAATTTTTTTAAAAAAAGAGTTTTAAATTTTATTTTAATTGAAAAACTCATTATTTTTCCTTTTTTTATCTAAAATTTTTTCTACAATAGAAAATTAAAAATAGCTATTTTTTAATAAGGATATAATAATTTTTAAAATGAGCATATAATAAAATTTTGAAATAAATAAAAAATAAAAATAGTAAAATTTAGAGAATATTTTCTAAACTTTTTTTTTTTAAAGTTGATTAAAGTATTAAACTACCAATCAACACTATTATTCCTACAATCCAACAGTAGTATGCGAATATGTCCAAGCTTTTTTCTCTAACGATCTTGAGCAATACGCTTATAGCTAAGTATCCTGAAATAACTGCAACTACAAATCCTGCAATGCAAGCACCTATTTCAACACTTCCTCCGCTTAAATCCTTAAGTTGGAAAACCGCTGCACCTAAGATTGCTGGAATTGATAAGATGAAACTGAATTTTGCAGCAAATTCCTTATCCAATCCTGCAAACAATCCAGCAGCTATTGTGGTACCTGAACGGGAAAGCCCTGGCAATACCGCTAATGCTTGTCCGCATCCCATGATGAGAGCTTCTTTAATGGTCATGTTTCTAACATCTATTCTGCCGCTGTTCATTCTTTGGGATGCATATAAAAGACAACCGGTTACTAATAATAAGAATGCAGGTATGGTCAATCCCTTAAACATTGATTCAATTATATCGTTAAAGAGTACTCCTACAACACCTACAGGAATGGTAGCCAATATTGTAAGCCAAGCCAATTTCTTGTAAGGGTCTTTCTTGATTTCTCCCATGAAATTTCCATTCTTTAAGTCAACTAGACTTAAAAGGAATCCTTTAATCATGTTTACAATATCATTAAAGAAATACACGATTACAGCTACAAGGGTTCCTACATGCATCAACACATCAAAGGCAAGTCCTACATCACTTAAACCTAATGCCTGTTGTGCAAAGATCAAATGAGCAGAACTGCTTACAGGCAGAAATTCAGTTAATCCTTGGACAAGTCCAATGATTATTGCTTGAAAAATATCCATTATTTCAACTCGCTTAGTTTTTTATAAGAATTTTAAATCAGTTAAGTTTTAAAAAGATTTAAAAAAAATTTAATTAACTCATGTCTATTCGACATAAGTTAACCAATTATGAATGTCTTCAGATCTTCCATATACTGCATCGAAGTATTTTTCTTGCAATTCTTTGGTTACAGGACCTCTGGATCCAATACCGATTTGTCTGTTGTCGATTGCACGGATCGGAGTAACTTCAGCTGCACTTCCAGTGAAGAACACTTCGTCAGCTAAGTATAATCTTTCTCTTGAAATGGTTTCTTCAGAAACTTCATAGCCTAAGTCCTTTGCAATGGTCATGATGCTGTCTCTGGTAATTCCTCTAAGGATGGAAGAACCTAAGTCAGGAGTGATGATTTTGCCATCTTCTACGATGAAAATGTTTTCTCCACTACCTTCTGCAACATGTCCGTGATAATCTAATTGGATAGCTTCATCGTAACCGTGTTCTCCTGCTTCCAAGTTAGCAAGCTGGGAGTTCATGTAGTTAGCTGCAGCTTTTGCAAGAACAGGCAATGTACCTGGTGCAGGTTTTCTCCAAGTGGAAATACCGATGTTTGCACCTTGTTCCATTTCCTCTTCTCCAATGTATGCTCCCCATTCCCATACAGCAATGGTTGTGTTTACAGGACAGTTTAATGGGTTTACACCTAATTCACCAAAGCCTCTGTAGGTAATTGGTCTGATGTAACAGCCTTTTAAGTTGTTTTCCTTAATGGTTTCTATGATTGCATCACAGATTTCTTCTTGAGTAAATGGAATTTCCATTTTGTAAATTTTAGCGGAATCAAATAATCTTTGTACGTGTTCTTTTAAACGGAATACAGCAGGTCCATTTTCAGTTTCATAACATCTTATACCTTCGAATACTGCAGTTCCATAGTGGACTACGTGAGAGAGAACGCTGATTTTAGCATCTTTTAATGCTACAAATTCTCCATCCATCCAAACTTTTAAATTTTCATCAAATGCCATTTTTTCACCTTTTGTTTTTTTAAAAGTATTTATTCAATGTCAAATTTTATGTCAATGTAGTTAGTTTAAGGGATTGTTTTATTTAATCGGAATTTGGCCGATTATAAGTTTTAAAAAAATAATTCCTTTATTAATTATTTATTTCTTATATTTTAAATATATTGCTTATTATAAGGATTTTTCATCAGATATTTTTGTTTTTTATTCATTTTTCGCCTATTTTTTCAAAATTCCTAAAAATGATTTTTATTTTAAATCTTTTCCATCGAAAGTTTTAAATAATATGTTAACAATATTTATTATGTAGTATGGTTCCGTGGTCTAGGGGTATGATATCTCGCTTACAACGAGAGGATCACGAGTTCGAATCTCGTCGGAACCACTTCTCAACTTTTTTTTTTATTTTGAAATTTTTTATCATTCATTTCTTTTTAATTAGCTATTTTTAGTTCTCATTCATATGTTCGTTAATGATAGAATAATTATTTTTTTAAAAAACTAATTTTAAAAATCAGATAAAAATAAAGATAAAATAAGTGATTTTTTTAAATAAAAATAATGAAAAAAAGAAATGGTGGTTTAAAAATTAAATTAAGATTTGGTTGAAACGCTTTTTGTGTAAAAGCACTATTCTAGAAAGCAACAATCAATATCATGATTATTACTAATGAAATAAAGAACACGATTGTTCCTTTTACTAAAACATCTGCTTCCTTGTCTGAGTATAATACAATACCATAAGAGAGCAGCAATGCTATTAATAGTTCAGCAATACCTAAGTATCCTGTAGGGACTCTTATTATTTTTCCAAGGATAAATCCAATTAGGTATGAAATAAGGACTACCACTATAACAGATGCTATAGGATTAGATAATATAGGTTTTAAAATCTCTCCCCAAGGTTTGCTTGGCTTTTGAGGGACATGTCCACCAAAGTTGCTTAAAGCACTATCAGAAGATGAGAAGAAGCTATGATTGCTGGAAGCCCTATTGCTTCTTTGGCTAAGTGAGCCAGGTCTTCTATTTCCTGAAAGGGATGGTGCTCTTCTTCTTTTTGGAGCTTGTTGCTGACGGCTTGCAAATAGTGTACCGCTTGGACCAGAGTAGTTGTCTCTAGGAGTTTTATTTAAGAACTCAGCACGGTATAGGTCATCATCATATTCACTGTAATGACTTAATTCCAATCCGCCGACTTCATCCTCATAATATTCCATGTCTTCAGAGAATTCCTCATAACCTTCATAAGCACCTTGAAGCCTGTTATATGACCTGTCATCATCATAACCCCTATAATTTGATGTGTTGTCAATATATTCTCTGTTAACATCTCTATGATAGAAAGAATCGCTATCAATATCTGTTAATCTGTTTGCTCCACGGTCTAATCTTGACTTAGTTTCTTTGTTTTTATTTGAATATTTTTTCGCTAAAGTGACAAGGTTGTTTCTATCAATGAGCTTGATCTTTCTCTCTTCAGCATATCTTTTTGCTTGAGAGGAAAAACCAGAACTGGTTACAATAGCTACTTTAGAGGCTCTAAGTTTTTTACCTATAAATTCCATTTCCTTTAAAACATCGATTCCAACTTCCCAGTCCTTATCGTAGTTTTTACATCCAACCACTAAACCAAAATCACCCATAGATGTTTGAAGGATTGCATATATGTCTACAACCTGTTGGGATGTCTTAAAATTTTTATAAACTTTAAAGCCAGAATCCTCAAGAACTTTAGCTATAAAATTCACTAATTGTGGCTTTTCCACGGTTTCACCTTATCTTAATTTTAATATAATATATTTATATTTTCTCAATATATAATTTTTATTAAATTTTTCTAAAAAATCAATCAAATTCACTTATATTCTCATTTCATTTCAATAGAATTTTTCATTTTTTCAAATTTTTTCATAATATTTATAATCATGAAAATATATACTAATATTAGTTATATAATCTAAAAAGCTATTGAATTTTTTAAAAAATTTAGATTATTTTTTAATTATAATTTTAAGGAACGTTTATTATGTTATCTATTGGTCAATGTTACTTAGATTTTGTTGATAAAATCTTAAAAGAAGGAAAGGAAACCTATAAGGACAGTGATCATCATTTAAAGGAAAGTCTTGGTAATTATTATTATATTGATGATCCATTGGATTTAAAATTCAGAGCTAAATATCAGCACATGACTCCTGAATTGATGTTGGAAGAAATCAAAAGCGGAAAATTTGATATTCCATCATGTCCTATCAAAGGTGATGCATTATATGAATATGTAAAATCCTTTGAAATAAGGGATGATCAAGGTTTTGTTTACACTTACCCTAACCGTATCTTGGAACATTTTGGTGTAGACCAATTTGAAACCATGAAACAAAGAATCCTAACCGCTACAGGAAGTAATCGTGCAGTTGCTGTTACCATCGACCCTGCATTGGATGGAGATAGGGAAGACATTCCTTGCTTGCAGGTTATACAGATTCTCGTTAGGGATGGAGAATTAACCATTCACTGTTTCTTCCGTTCCAATGACATTTTTGGAGCATTCTATTCCAACATGTTCTTCATAACATACATTGGAATCAAGATGAAAGAGGAAGTCAATAAGGAAATAATGGGAGATAAACTAAACTTCGGCGGTCTTCATTACCATTCCACTTCTGGCCACATATACAGCAATGATATGAGGGCAGCTAGAAAATTGATTTCCGCAAATAAATAATCTTAGGGCTAATATTTTTTAATTAGCTTCTTTTTTTATTCTTTTATATTTTAAATTCGAGGGAAATTATTTTATCAATATTTTTTCTAATTTTTATTGTTTGTTGATTCGTATGAAAATTTTATTATCTAATGATGATGGCGTAGATGCATCAGGAATTTTGGCAGCAAAGCAAGTTGCTGATGAGTTTGGAGAGACAATTGTGGTTGCACCTTCTAAACAGCAAAGTGGAATCGGCCATGCATTGACTCTCGTTGAACCTATCAGGGTGAATGAAGTCAATTTGAGAGATGGTGACATTGGATATGGAGTTACTGGAACTCCTACAGATGCAGTGACTATAGGTATTTATGAAATAATGGATGATTGGCCTGACTTGGTGATTTCTGGAATCAACACTGGCAGAAACACAGGTAAAGGAGAACTATCCACCTCTGGTACAATTGGTGCTGCAACAGAGGCTGCTTCTCTTGGAATTCCTACAATTGCAGTGAGCCAGCACACTCCTGATGACAATATCAAGTTTGATGAAGGCCATATTGAAATTGATTTTTCATCAAGTCAAAAGGTCTTAAGGGACCTTATCCAAAAGGTCATTGACAATGGATTTCCGGAAGGGGTTGACATATTGAACTTGAATGTTCCAGCGGATCCTGATTCCTATGAACCTAAAATATGTCCATTGGCTACAAGAATGTATGAGCCTGTTGTTGAAATGCGTGTAGATCCAAGGGGAAGACCTTATTATTGGATTGATGGTGTTTTTTACGAAGGAAATCCTAAAGACAGTGATGATTATGTCCTTTTAGAGGAGAATGTACCTACATTGACTCCTTTGATATTGGATATGGCTCATGATTTGGACGCCTTAAAGGAATGGTATGATAAATGATCCATTTAGATTTTTGATTTTTTCTTTTTAATCGGTCCGGATTAAAATCAAAATTAAAATTTTATTTCATAATACACAAACAATATATAACATAAGATACATAATAAAAATTAATTATAATTAAATCAATACACTGATTAAAATTCAATTTGAAAAAAATTTAAGGAGATAAAATATGTCTGTAAATCAACTTGAAGCTACATTACAAGCTGTTACACACACCTTAGCAAAATTGGAAAAAGAAGGGTGCAATGATGAAAAGCTTTTAAATGAGCTTAGAAAAGAAAGAGATAAACTTTTAAATGAATTAAATTTAAACTAATTACAAATTCAATTTAATAATTAAATAAGTTTATAATGGATTAAATATAAATAATATTTTACGAATATTATTCAATAAATTAAGATTTTATTTTTATAATTTAAAGAGGCTATATAATGAGTGACAATTTCCAAGTAAATAAACAATTTGCTAAATTCAAAGGCAAAGATGTTCTTATTGGTTTAAAAAACTGGGAAGAAGTAGAAGGAAAAATAATTACCATTGATAACTTTTTAAACTTAGTTTTGGATGATGGTGAAGGTTTAAAAGTTATTAAAGGTGGAAAAATAGCATTTATTTCTATTCAAGAATAAATCTATTTCTCTTTTTCTATTTTCTTTATCTATTTTCAATTTTTATTCCATATTCTCTTTTTAAATTCAATTTTAGATTTTTCACTTCTGTTTCAATAGTTACGAATAATTACTTATTTTAAAAAAATATAGTTAAATTAAATTAATAATTTAACCGCATGCTTCTTCAATTGATTCTCTGATTTCATCAATGCTGTTTCCAAGCATAAGAGCCAAGAACATTGCTCCTCCAGCGCCTGCTCCTTCCTTGATGAATCCTTTTGTATAATTCTTAAGACCTTCGACAGTGGAAATCTCAAAGTTAGGGTCTACAGCATTTACAGTGATATCTCCGATTTGCTCTACAATATTAAGCATGTCAGCAGTGTTATCTTTCACTACAAATGCAGTTGTTGCAAGGCAACTGTTTGAGAAGTCGAAGTCAGGATCCAATGCCTTAGCTATTGCACAAGAAGCAGTGAGTTGAGTTCCTCCTGCCAATACGACAGGAACTTTTGCACCCATAAGGACTCCTGCAACTGCTGGAAGCATAGGGTCTCCAACAGCTCTGACAACATCAAAAGGATCATTTTCTTCTGTTTCTTCCAAACCTGCATTTTTCAATCCCTCTTCAACAATTGCATTTTTCATTTCATGAGGGTTTGTGTCCATGCAACCGCTGACCTTTCCTTTAGCATCATAGCCAAGTCCAACCAATACTCCAAGTGCAGTGGTTGTACCAGCAGGTAGGCTTTCTCCAATTACGATGTAGTCATGCTTTTCAGATAATATTTCAGCAAGCTCGAATCCTTTTTCAAAAAGCTCTTCAGGGTTTTCTACAGCTTTTCCGGTTCTAATGTCTTTACCATGCTTTCCATCGCTTATGTCAAAAACATCAGAGTTTGCCTTGATTTCACTTCCTGCATCCAATACCATAACAGGACAGTCACAAAGTGCAAGGGAACCTTTTGTAATCATTGATGGAGTAGGGGTTACAACTTCTCCAATGATTGTTTGAGGAATGTCTGTCATACATTTGACCTCTCCATCCAAAATAAGCTCTGCATCTCCAGCAGGAGTGTATTTGGTAAGTTCTGGAGTAGCTCCAGCACCAGTAAGGCCTGGAATCTTAGAGGTTTCAGTTGTAGCTATTGTACAAATAAAAATAGGGTTTTTCAAGTCTGGCAATTCCTTTACAAGTTTGTCTGATCCGTAAGTTTTCAATCCTTCTATCATTTTATCATCTTGAATTTCGTAAATTTTTTAAAGTATTTTTGATAAATTAATTAAAATTTTTTGTCAATTCTTGATTAAATTAATTAACTTAGTTCTATAAATATATTATTGGTAAAAATTATATAAATGTATGTTAATATACTTAATATGAACTGATTTTATTCATTTTTAAAATTTTTTAAATGGTGCATTGAAATTGATATCTTTAGGAATTGAAGGGACTGCAGAAAAGACTGGAATAGGCATTGTTGACAGTGAAGGCAATGTATTGGCTATGGCTGGAAAGCAATTGTATCCAGAAGAGGGAGGCATACATCCAAGAGAGGCAGCTGAACATCATGCCAAATGGATTCCTCAACTCATCCCACAAGCTATGGAAGAGGCAGGCCTTAGCTATAAGGATATTGATTTCATCTCTTTTTCACAAGGTCCAGGTCTTGGCCCTGCGCTTAGAACTGTAGCCACTTCTGCAAGAACACTTGCATTGAGCCTTAATGTTCCAATCGTTGGTGTAAACCATTGTATAGGTCACGTTGAAATAGGAAAATTGGACACTGGCGCTCGTAATCCAGTAACCCTTTATGTAAGTGGTGGAAACAGTCAGGTGATTGCTTATGAATCTGGCAGATACAGGATTTTTGGTGAAACATTGGATATAGCTATTGGAAATTGCCTTGACCATTTCGGACGTGAAACCGGTCTTGGACATCCTGGAGGGCCAGTTGTTGAAAAGCTCGCTAAGGAAGGCTCCTACATTGATTTGCCTTATGTTGTTAAGGGCATGGATTTCTCATTTTCAGGTTTGCTCAGTGCTGCACTTAGAGCACATAAAAATGGAGAAAGAATCGAGGATATATGCTTTTCACTTCAGGAAACTGCATTTGCAATGCTTGTTGAAGTGACAGAAAGGGCACTTGCACATACAGAAAAGGATGAGGTTCTCTTATGTGGGGGTGTTTCTGCAAACAGCAGACTTAGGGAAATGATGAAAATAATGGCAGAAGAGCATTATGCAAAATTCTACATGCCTAAGATGAAATACTCTGGAGACAATGGTGTTATGATTGCATGGCTCGGCCAATTGATGTATAAGGCTTATGGTCCACTAAAAATAGAGGATACCAATATCATTCAAAGGTTCAGAACCGATGAAGTGGATGCTCCATGGGTTGACAATACAAAATACAAGCTGAACTTGCCTAAAGAGCTTAGAGCTAAAGGGGCGGAATCAGATATTTATGAAGCAACTTGGCTTGGAAGGGAAGCCATTGTAAAGAACAGGGTTTCCAAATCCTATAGGATAGAAGAGATAGACAATAAAATCAGAAAGCTTAGAACCAAAAGTGAAGCAAAGATATTGTCTGATGTTAAAAAGACTGGTGTCAGAGCTCCAGTTTTATATGATGTTGACTTTGAAGAGAAATCAATTGTCATGGAAAAGATCAATGGCTCTTTAGTTAAGGATATCATGCATGATATTGGAGAAGACAAAAGAAGGGAATTAGCCATTGCAATTGGTGAAAACATCAAGGCATTCCATGACGGAGATATTATCCATGGTGACTTGACAGGTTCAAACATGATTTTGATTGATGATGATTTGGATAATATCGGTGATAATCTTGCTATTTTCGACTTTGGTCTTGGAAAGTATTCTGACCTATTGGAAGATAAGGCAGCAGATTTGTTGGTTTTAAAGAAATCATTCCAAAGCATTGATTATGATATAGCCATTCAAACATTTGACTGGATTTTAGAAGCTTATGATTCCAATAATCAGTCTAAAATGGCAAATAAGATAGCTGAGATTGAAGGAAGAGGAAGATACACACATTAATCGTTTTTTACAATCTAATTTTTTTAACTTTTTTATTTTTCATTTTTTATTTTCTCTTTTTGTTTTGGTTTTTTTAGATAAATATATTAAAACTTTTTTATATAATAAAAACTATGATAACATTTATAACTGGGAACGAACATAAAGTAATAGAAGCAGAGAATATTTTCAAACTTTTTGGCGTTGAACTTGAGCATATTGATTTAGGTTACATGGAACCTCAAGGAACTCTTGAGGATGTAGCAAGATTCGGTGCTAAATATGCTTGCCAAGAGTTAAATCGCTCTGTGATTGTTGAAGATGCTGGTTTATTCATAAGAGCTTTAAATGGTTTTCCAGGAACTTACTCAAAATTTGTACAGAATTCACTTGGAAACCAAAACATTTTAAAACTTATGGATGGAGTTGATGATCGATACGCTGAATTCAGGTCAGTTATTGGCTATTGCACACCCAATTCTGAGCCCAAGGTCTTTTTAGGGCGTGTCGAAGGTCAAATAGCTTTTGAAGAAAGAGGCCATCTTGGTTTTGCTTACGACCCTTTATTCATAATAGAGGAAGAAGGCAAGACCTTTGGAGAACTTACTACAGAAGAGAAGAACCAGTATTCACATAGAAGAAATTCTTTAGAAAAATTTATCAATTGGTATGTAAACCAAGATGATGAATAATAAATTTTTAAATATTTTTTAATTAACAAAATTAGAATAGGCAATTTTATCTAAGATTGGCTGTTTTATCGTAGTTTAATTGATGAAATTTAAAACTTATTGTTTTTATTTAGGTCATATTTTGGTAATTTTTTAAAGATTTTTTCAAAAAAATGAATTTAAAATAATTTTTTAAAATGATTATTGTCTTAAAATCGTTTTTAATGGTTTTGAGTGACGATTTTTCATTAATAATTATTTTACAAAGGACCTTACTATAAATAATCAAAAAACTTATTGGAGAGGATATTTATGGCAAGACCAGAATGGATCGCATACAGTAACGAAGAAATCGAAGAATTTATTGTAAAATTCAAAAGAGAAGGTAAATCTGCAAGTCAAATCGGAGTAATTTTAAGAGACCAATACGGTATTCCTAGTGTAAAAGAAGTCACTGGTGAAAAAATTACCCAAATCTTAAAAAGAAACGGTCAAGCTGAAGAGTACCCTGAAGATTTAATGAATTTAATCAGAAGAGCAGTAAATATCAGAGATCACTTAGAAGAAAACCCAAAAGACCTTCATGGTAAAAGAGGATTAACTATCATTGAATCTAGAATCCGTAGATTAGGTAGATACTATGCAAAGAATGGTCAATTACCAGAAGGATGGAGATACGATCCAACAAAAGCAGCACTTCTCGTTAAATAGAGACAATGAAAAATTTGATTCTCTATTAAGTAGAGGATGTGAAGCTAGTGATATGCTAAAGAAGCATATTGCAAATGATAACATTATTAGATTAATTTCTCATAATGATGCTGATGGATTGTCATCAGCAGGTATTATAGCTAATGCCATTAAGGAAGAGGGAGGACAATTCCACATTACTATTGTCCCTCGCCTTAAGGCTGATGTTATTAGGGATGTTGCAAAGGAAAAATATGAATTGTATGTTTTTTCAGATATGGGCAGTGCTTGTATCAAGCAACTCAATTCCCTAAAGGCTGATGTTATTGTTGCAGACCATCACCAGCCAAGCACCCATGAACCTAAAGACAATCTTGTCCATGTCAACCCACACTTGTTTGGCGTTGACGGAAGTCGTGAAATAAGTGGTGCAGGGTCTAGCTATTTGTCAGTTAGGGACATGGACAAAAAGCATTTGGCTTATATGGCGCTTATTGGTGCATTTGGTGACATGCAGTGCCAGAACAGATTTGTTGGTGTAAACCAATTAATTTTGAAGGATGGTCAGGAAGCAGGCAATTTGGAAATCCATGAAGACTTAAAGATAGTCTCTAAAGCACAAGAGCCTTTATTCAAATCAATTGCGTATACCTTGAATCCTCCACTTCCAGGTTTAACTGGTAGTTTGGAGAACTCACAGGAACTCCTTGAAAAAATGGGTGTTTCCTATGGTATTACATTCATTGAATTGGAAGATGAGGAAAAGGATGTTGTTAAAGATGAACTTGTAAAGGTCAATCCTCAAATATTTGGTGATGTTTACAGTGTTCCTCGTGAGCATCCAGTCTTACGTAATTTAGAGGAGTATTCTGCAATCTTGGATGCTTGTGGTAAAAACAAGGAGTATGGATTGGCACTTAGCATTGTTCTTGGTGAAAGAGAGGAAGCTTTAGATAAGGCTCTCAATCTTCAAAAGACTTATAGGAACGACCTTACTAAAGGGTTTGATTGGATTAGCCGTGAAGGCGCCCAACAATTGAATTACATTCAATACCTTTACAGTGAGGATAAGGTTCTTAAAAGCATTATGGGAACAATTGCTGGTGTAGGTATGTCTGCTAAGATCTTAAATGATGATAAGCCTATTTTAGGATTATCAAGACTTCATAAGGACATTAAGGTTTCTGGTAGAGCAACACGCCCAATGGTTGCACGTGGAGTTAATTTAGGCAAAGCTTTAAGCGAAGTCGCAGTTAACTTTGGCGGGCAAGGTGGTGGACACGATATAGCAGCTGGCGCTATGATACCATATGAAGCTAAGGATCAATTCTTGCATTTAGTTGACCAAGCTATTGAGGCTCAATTAAATAGTTAAGATTATTCTTAGCTATTTCTTTTTTCATCAATTTCTTTTTTTTAATCAAATTTTAAAAAGTTTTCATGAGTTTTATATTTTTAACTTTTTCATAATCAACTATTTCTACAAATTTTTCATTAAATTGCAATTTTTTAGCCTATTTTTTAAAAAGTATTTTATAATTAAAATACATAAATAATAATGTTATATTATTAAATTAGTTTACTAAATGATTATTATCATTGCTTATATTATTTTATTATTGATTGGTGGAATCTTATGAATGTTGATAAATTAGTTGGAAATACCCCAATGATTAAGATTGATTATGAATATGATGGCAAAAAGGGAAGCATTTATTCTAAAGTTGAATATTACAACTATTCTGGAAGCATTAAAGACAGAATAGCATTGTACATTATCCAAAAGGAAAAGGAAAGAGGAAACTTAAAGGATGGCCAACCTATCATAGAGGTTACAAGCGGAAACACTGGAATCGCTTTCAGTGCAATTGGAGCGCTTTTAGGCCATGAAGTACATATTTTCATGCCTGATTGGGTATCTCTTGAAAGAAGGAAACTTATCCAAATGTATGGTGCAGAGGTTCACCTTGTATCCAGAGAAGATGGAGGATTCAAGGGAGCTCTTGAACTTGTAGATGATTTTGCTGATGAAATTGGCGCTTATAAGCCTCTTCAGTTTGACAATGAATTGAATGTTGAAGCCCAATATAAGAAAACAGGTCAAGAAATCGTTGATGCAATTCCAGATGTCAATGCATTTGTTTCAGGAATCGGTACTGGCGGAACACTTATGGGAATCGGTAAAAGATTAAAGGATCATAATCCTGATGCTAAAGTCTTTGCATTGGAACCAAGCACATTATCAATTCTTAAGATGGGAATGGATGAAGGAAGCCATTTGATTGAAGGTATTGGAGATGACTTCATTCCTGGAATCGTTGATGAGGAATTGATTGATGATATAGTCCTGATTCATGACTGTGATGCAATCAACATGTCTAAAAGGATTGCTCAGGAATTAGGATTGGGAATAGGAATTTCAAGCGGTGCAAACTTCTTGGCAAGTGTAATCATGGACAATGATGACTTGAAGATTGCAACAGTCTTCCCAGATGACAACAAGAAGTACATAACAACCAAATTGTCAGAACCTATTGATGAAAATCCTGAATTGATTTCCAATCATATCAAACTTATAGGTTTTGAAGTAATTTAAATTAACTGTATTTTCAAATTTTTTACAAAATTTCATAGAATTTAGGAGAGTTGCATGTTTTTAACTAAAGAAGAAGAAAAAATGGCTAGTGGTGAATATGGAGAAACCATTAGAAAGAGTATGGATATCTTAATTGCTTTAGGAGACATTTACGGTGCAGAGAAATTCGTAGACATCAAGTCTGCTCAAGTGTCTGGAGTATCCTATAAGACCATAGGCCAAGCAGGTCTTGAATACCTTGAGGACTTGGCTAGAACTGCTGAAATAATTTACAATGAAAATGGTACAATAAGCGATAAAAGTGGAATTTCAACAATATCTGCAACACTTAACCCTGCAGGAACTGATCTTGACAATTGGGAAGATTTCGGTTTTCCTCCAGAGTTCGCTAAAAAGCAAGTTGATATCTGCAATGCTTATGGAGCGCTTGGAATAAGCACTACCTGTACATGCACTCCTTATTTGATTGGAAACGTTCCAAGATTCGGTGACCATGTTTCATGGTCTGAATCCTCTGCGGTTGCTTATGTCAATTCTGTAATCGGTGCAAGAACCAATCGTGAAGGAGGGCCTGGAGCATTAGCTGCAGCTATTGTAGGAAAAACTCCTTTATACGGATTCCATTTGGATGAAAACAGAACCGCTAATTTGCTTGTTGATGTTGAATGTGAACTTGAAAGGGCCGATTTCGGTGCTTTAGGTTATGCAGTAGGTCAAGTGGTTAAGGATGGAGTTCCTTACTTTAAAATGCAAAACAAGCCTTACAAGATAGAAAACGGTAATCTGAAAGCTCTTGGTGCAGCGCTTGCATCTTCTGGTGCAGTGGCTTTATACCATGTTGAAGACATCACTCCAGAGTACAAGTTTGCTGACATTGGAAATGTTGAAGATAAAATAACTATTGCTAAAGATGATATTGTAGAAACAAGAGAAAAACTTAGCAGTGCAGAAGGTTATGCAGACCTTGTATGCTTAGGATGTCCACATGCTTCCCTAGAGGAAGTTAAGGAAGTTGCAGAAATAGTCAAAGGCAAGAAGATCAAAAACGAGCTTTGGGTTTGCACTTCAATCAACATCAAGGAAGCTGCTAAACGTTTAGGATATCTCGATGCCATTGAGAATGCAGGAGGTAAGATCTGCTGTGATACTTGTATGGTAGTTGCTCCAATAGAGCAAATGGGATATGAAGTCATTGGAGTAAACTCTGCAAAGGCAGCTAATTATGTTCCTTCAATGTGTGGGTTGAAAGTTATCTACAATGACATTGAAAACCTATTAGATTTTGAATAAATCTATTTTTTCTTCTCTTTTTTCTTATTTTTCAATTAATTTTTATTTTTATTTTTAATTTCATTCATAACTATTTTTTTATTATTTTTATCCTATTTTGCTTGATTTTTTTAATAAAATTTAACTATACAAGAATCAATTTCCCCATTTTTTTTAATAAACTTTAAGTTATATAAGAATAATAAATAATATCATATAAATTTATGAATAATTAACTAGGTCATATTTTTGACAAAATGATGTAAATTGAAATAAATTATTTAAAATTCTAATGAGATTACATAAACCTTCAAGGAGTGTTAATTAATGAATGTTATTGTTGTAGGAGCAGGAAATGCAGGTCGTCCTGTTGCAAGATTATTAAACTATGCTGGCCACACGGTAAAGATAACCGATCCTAAGAAAATCGAAGACTTCCACATGGATGTTCAAAAGACTTTAAGACTTATGGAAAGTGAAGGAGTTGAATTAGATTTAGGTGTATTTGAACCAAATCTTGATGGAATCGATACAGTTTACTTATCTCCAACTGTACCGGAAAATGCTCCAGCTTACAAAATCATAAAAGAAGCTAATCTCAATGTCTTTTCCAATGATGATTTCGGTAGATTGGCAGACAGCTTCATTGATATTGACATTATTGGAATCACAGGCAGTGTAGGTAAAACCAGTACAACCCATATGGTAACTGAAATCTTCAGAACTGCGGGATATCAAGTTTGGATATGTTCCTCCATGACCCAAAACCTTGTTAGTGAAGTCATTGTTGATGGAATCATCAAAGGAATTCCAGAAAAATCAGACATTGCTGTTTTGGAGCTTCCTCATGGAACTGCAGGTTTAATGGCAGAGCTTCAGCTTAAGGTAGGAGCACTCTTGAATATTTATGAAGAGCATTTGTCTGAGTTTGGAGGTTCAATGGAACGTTACACCCAAAGAAAAATGTTCATTGCTAAGAATAGTGAAAACTTCATCACAAGCATTCATTGTAAAGACACTGTAAAAGAAGCAAGACCTGATGCAATCTTTTACGCGATGGTTAAGGATTTACCTGGATATGATCCATCCAAAAAATCTGAATACTTTGATAAGGTAGCAAACTTTGAGGAAGTTGCTATTGGCGAAGGCCAAGTATGTAATTTTATTGGGGATAGCGCTAAAGGCGCTATTGATATCGCTTATAAATTCAGAAACAAATCCAATGAACTTAAAAAAGGCAACTTTACCTCTGACTTCCATATGATGAGCTATTACTATGAGAATGCAGTTGCTGCAACAGCTATTGCAATGGCTTATGGCTTGCCTGTAGAAATCATCAAGAATGGTCTTGCAAACTTCAAAGGGCTTTCAGTTCATATGGAATACATTGGGGACTACAATGGCAGAGAAGTTTATATTGACGCTTCCTACTTAATAGAAGGTATTACAGCTGCACTTGACTTCTTAGGGGATAGAAGTCTTGTTCTATTGCTTGATAACTTTGATACTTCAACTTATAGGGATAAGAAGGAAACCGGTAAGCTTATGGGCCAGTATGCTGATGTAATGGTAGCTACTGGATTCAATGAGGTTTACCAAAGAGTTGACTTGGAACCTGCTCAAGAATTGCTTGATGCTGCAGTAGACTCAGATGCAGTTAAGGTAATTGCAGGAACTATGGAAGAAGGTGCAGAACTAGCTATTAAATATTCTAAACCTGGAGACACAATCCTTCACTTAGGACCACAACTCATGCAGGATCCTGAAGGAATTATGGAAAAAATAGTTACAGGTTTAGAAGAAGGCTGTAAAAAGTACGACTAGCCAGTTTTTCCATTTCCTTAGGCAATGAAAAACTTGACCAGATTTTTTCCCACTATTTGGAGTATTAATTTCTTTTAATTTTTTCTTTTTTTTTTTTTAATTGATTTTATCTTTTCATGAAGGTGTTAAATTGAATAGTTTAGAGCTCTCTTCTATGTCTGATGAAGAATTGGCTTCATTGGATTTAGAAAATAAAACCTTTGGTGTAATTGGTGTTTGTGGAGTTGTAGGAAACTTGGTTGCAAGAATCCTTATGGACAGGGGCTATTCTGTTATTGGAACAGATATCTCATCTAAAGAGGATTGCAGATTCCACTCTTCTTTTGAAGGCTATGACATTGAAATATTCTTTGGAGGCCATCCTGAAGAATTCTTTAGGAAAATTGATTTCATCGTTCCCCCTCCAAGCATGCCAAAAAATGCTAAGGTTTTAGAGATGGCTTCTAATCAAGGCATTAAAGTCATTGAGCTTGGAGACATTTTTAAGCTATTCACACCAGAAAAACCTGTAATGTGCATTGGCGGAACCAATGGAAAGACCACTACAACAACTCTTTTAAAGCATATTGCATATTCTGCAGGAATCAACCCTTGTGAACATAATCTTAAAGGCATGCAAGGTAACAATGAATTCATTCCATCACTTCAAACCAGATTGAATGGAGATTTAGCTATTTTAGAGACAGGTACTGACGGTACACCTGGAGGATTGAAGTCCATCATTGACTTGACCCATGCCAATTTCGGCATCTTGACAAACATTACAGTTGACCACTTGCAGGACCCTCACGAAAATGATGAAACAGACTTCATCACAAGAAGCTTTTTAGAGTATGCTAAAGTTAAAGGAGAGCTTGTAAAGGGTATTGAAGAGAATGATGGTACCTTAATATACAATAGTGACGATCCAACAATCGTTGGCCTTTTCAAAGAGATTGACTTCAAAGGGGATGCAATAAGCTTTGGCCTTGAAGATGAGCCATGCAGAGTGGCGACCAAACCATGCTGGTGTGGCAGGGGCATTGAAATAAACGAGCTTATTTCCGGTTGCGGAACCTTTGAATGCGACTGCGGAATCAAGTATGAAAAGCCAATGTATTTAGCTAAAAACATTTCTTTAAAGGAGAGAACATTCACTCTAGAATCTCCTGAAGGAGAAACAGATTTCACCATTTCCCTTGATGGATTGCATAATGTTTACAATGCAGTTGGAGCAATAATTGCAGCAAGAAGATTCCTAAAGCTTTCTGATGAAGAAATCCAAAAAGGACTTATGAGCTTTAAGGGAACTGCTGGAAGAATGGAAATAATGGGTAAAGTTGGAGATAAGACCATTATGGTTGACTATGCTCATAATCCAGCAGGTGTTGAAACCGTATTAAAGGAAATCACTAAAATATATGGTGATACAACAGTTGTTATCACAGTTACTTCTGAATCAGGCCATGAGGGAGACATTGAGATTTTAGAAAAGGCCTTGGATAATGTAAAATATATCGTTCCAGCTTCTCATGATTCAAGACTTGTTGTAGATGAATTATTGGCATCTGCAAAAGAAGGAAATGCAGATTTTGATTATGAAACCTTAGAGAAAACATTTGTTTTCACTGAAGAAGCTCCAGAACAAGCTTCTAATTTTACTTTAGGAGCTAACCAAGAGCAAGTTGTTGAAGGTGTCAAGGCAGCTTTGAAAACAGATTCCAATATTGTTATAGCTATAGGTGAGGCTGCATTCAAATTCAATTCAGCTATCAGTGAATTGTGCGATAAGGATTAAACGCTTTTAATCCATTCTTTTTTATTCTTTTCTTCTTCTATTCTTTTTTTATTCTTTTTTTATTTTATTTTAATTTATTTTTTATTTAATTTTTATTTTAAATCAATATTATATCCATTTGATTAATTTTCAACTGCTCTCTATAAATATTTAAATAATATCTAAATACATATATTATTTTATGGTTACTTATATCGAACATCCTTTAATTAGGCCGAATTCAGCAGAAGCTAGGATTTATCAACAGGTATTGGCAGCAGATGTATTGAAAAATGGAAATACAATGATTGTAGCTCCAACAGCTTTAGGTAAGACAATCATTGCAATACTCGTAGCTGCAGATAGGCTTCAAAAATTAAAAGGATCAAAAATTCTTATTTTAGCTCCAAGTAAACCATTAACCATACAGCATGAAGAAAACTTCAAGCACTTTTTAAATGTTCCTTGCACCTCAATTACAGGGGCTGTAAAGACAGATGAAAGGGAAAAGCGATGGAGAGAGTCACAAGTCATTTGTGCAACACCTCAAACCGTTGAATCAGACCTATTGAATGAAAGATACAGTTTGGATGACGTTTCCCTTGTTGTTTTTGATGAATGTCACCATGCAGTAGGTTCCTATTCCTATGTTTATCTTGCATCCAGATATGTCAAGGAATGCCAGAACCATCTCATTTTAGGATTAACCGCTTCTCCAGGGCATGACAAGGGCAAGATCAAGGAAGTTTGCGAAAACCTTTTCATTCAGGATATCACTATCAAGACTGAAGAAGACCCTGATGTAAAGCCATATTTCAATCCAATTAACATTGACTGGATAAAGGTTGAAATGGGTCCAAGACTCGAGAAAATCAGGGATTTGGTGAAGAAGGCATTGAATGTTCGTCTGAAAGGATTAAAGGATTTAGGAATCATCAACACAGTGGCTGTAAACAAAAGGGACATATTGAAGGCAAGGTCTAAGGTTCAAAGGAAAATAGGCCAATCTGTAAATCCCCCTAAGGAATGTTTCCAGGCAATATCCATTTTGTCTGCAGTAATCAACTTGCAGCATGCATTAGGATTATTGGAAAGCCAAGGTGTGGCTCCATTCAATGATTATGTAGGAAGGCTTAGAAAGAAAACCACAAGAGCTGCAAAGAATATCTTGCTTGACCCTAACTTTTCAAAAGCTGTTTATCTTGCAAAAGAGGCAGAGGAGTATGGCCTTGAGCATCCAAAAATGAAAAAGCTCATAGAACTCCTTAAGCTAGAGCTTGGTATGGATGGACAGACAAGATTGAAATCCCTAAGAGATGATGGGGAAGATAAGGACAGTCCTAAAATCATAGTGTTTACACAATTTAGAGACACTTTAGACATGATCCATGAAAGATGTGAGAAGGAAGGCATCAAAAGTGTAAGATTCTATGGTCAAGGAACCAGTGACGGCAAGAAAGGATTGACTCAAAAGGAACAGAAAAACATCATCAAGTCATTTAAGACAGGAAATTATGATGTTTTGATTTCAACAAGTGTTGCAGAAGAGGGTATAGACATACCTGCGGTTGATTTGGTAATTTTATATGAACCGGTTCCATCTGAAATCCGTATGATACAAAGAAGAGGAAGAACCGGACGTAAATCCTCTGGTAGGATGAAGGTATTGATAACCAAAAAGACAATAGATGAAGGTTATTACTGGACCAGCGTTAGAAGGGAGTCCAGAATGAAGACACAGCTTGCAACTCAAGAGGCTATCGAAGAGCTAAAGCTCAATGCTGCTGAAAGGATTGAAGCTGAACGTACAGCTAAGGTCTTAGGCAAAAGGGAAAAATCAATTGTAGAGGATCCGGTCACTTCAGACATGGATGATTCATTGGAAGAGGAAGTCAGTGATGAGGATATTGAAGAAATTGATTTGGAAAATGAGAATGAAAGCAAGTTGAAAGAGCTTAAGGAAAAGGAAGCTAAAGAGGAACAAGCTTTAGAAGATGCCATTTATGAGGAGCTTACTAAAAGTCCTCAAAACCAGGAATTGGTTGTTTATGTTGATACAAGAGAAGGAAACTCAAAAGTCATTAGGGCATTGGATACCATTGGCGTAAAGGTTAAAGTCAATACAATGGCTGTTGCAGATTATCAAGTAAGTGAAGAGGTTGCAATAGAGAGAAAAACCGCTAAGGACTTTGTAGATTCCATTGTCGATAAGAGATTGTTCAAGCAGGCAAGAATGATGATGGAAGAGTTTAAAAAGCCAATCATGATTCTTGAAGGAGATGATTTCTACTCAGGATTCATCAATCCAAATGCTATAAGAGGTGCAATGACATCAATTGCACTTGATTACGGCATTAGCATCATTCCAACAAGAACAGAAGAAGACACTGCTGCAATGATCAAGAGAATTGCTATCAGAGAACAGAAAGGTGAAAAACGCAGCATTCAAATCAGAACTGAAAGAAAACCGCAAAACCTTTGGGAACAGCAATTGTTCATCATTGAATCATTGCCAAACATTGGGCCTGTTCATGCTAAAAGATTGTTGGAACACTTCGGTTCAGTCAAGGCGGTTCTTGAAGCTGATGAGAAAAAACTTCAGGAAGTGGAAGGAATCGGTAAGAAAACGGCTAAGAACATTAGGGAAGTTGTTGAAGGCAAGTATCTCTACTTCAAAAAGGATGACAATCAAAAGAAACTTAAATGAAACCTTTAAGTTTCTTAATTTTTCTATTTTTTAAGATTTTTCTTATTTTAAATAATTATTAATCTATTTTTAAATAATTATTAATCTATTTTTAAAAAATTATTATATATAATAAAAGCTAAAAATAACTATTAGTTTAAAAATAACTATTATTTAAAAAATTTAATATAATATTTATTTCATAATATTTTTACATAATTTTTATTTCAATTACTTTACAAATTTCATTTAGATGGTGATTATTTGAAGATTTTAATGGATGAAAGAGGAAAAAAATACTTAATCAAGGAAGACAGAGAGTTCCAAACTGATTTAGGTATTATTAAAAAAGAGCAAATGGAAAGAGCTACTATTGGTGATACAATAATCACTCATTTAAATAAGGAGTTTAAAGTCATTAAGCCAACTGTAAATGATTTCATAGATTTAATGGACAGGCGTTGTTCCATCCTTATCCAAAAGGATATTGGAACTGTTCTTGCTCGCACTGGTCTTGGTTCAGGTGACAGAGTGATAGATGCAGGTACAGGTGCAGGGGCTATTGCATTGAACTTCGGAAATGTTGTTGGAGAAAAGGGTAAGGTATTCACCTATGAGATAAGAGAGGACTTTGCAGAAGTTGCCAAAAAGAACATTGATGATTTTGGCATAAAGAACATTGAAGTTAAAAACCAAAATATCAAGGATGGAATCGATGAAGAGGAAATCGATTTGGTTTTCCTAGATCTTCCAAAGCCATTTGAGATCTTTGAGGATGTTAAGAAGGCATTAAGGCTTGGAGGATGGTTAGCGGTTTATGCTCCATATATCGATCAAGCCGAAACAGCTTATAGAATTGCAAAGAAATTAGGCTTTAGAGATCTTACAATCCTTGAAACCATTGAGAGAGAAATGGAAATAAGACCTCAAGGAACCAGACCAAAAACAAGAATGGTTGGTCATAGCGGTTATTTGGTTTTTGCTAGAAAGCTTTAGGAAATTTTTCTTAATAAAATATTTTTTAATTTTTAGATTTATATTCTTTCAATTATAACAGTTTATTTTTATAACAATTGTAATGTTATGTGGTATCATGTTTGATGTGAATGAGTTAAAAGACAAGGTGTTGAATGGTTACAAAGTCGCTAAGGAAGATGCAATGAATCTCATTGATGTTCCTTTAGATGATTTGTCAAGTGCAGCAAATGAGATAAGAAAGTCATTTTGCCAAAACAGATTCGATGCCTGTATGATAATCAATGTAAAAAGCGGCAGATGCAGTGAAAACTGCAAGTTCTGTGCTCAATCCAATCATTATGACACTGATATTGAAATCTATCCCCTCTTATCCAAAGAGGAATTGAAGGAAAGGTCATTGGCTATCTACAATTCTGGATTCAAGAGAATATCCTATGTCGCTTCAGGAAGAAAAGTGACTCAAAAGGATTTTGAAATAATGGCTGGTCTCATTGAAGAGTTGAAAGAGGAAAACAGCGATATCAAGATCTGCGTTTCATTAGGACTTTTAACAAAAGACCAGATATCAACCTTAAATGATGCAGGTGTTGATAGAATCCATAACAATCTGGAAAGTTCAAGGAATTACTTCAAGGAAATCTGCACCACTCACTCCTATGATGAAAAGCTCGACACTATAGAAATGATTCACGATGAAAATGTCATGATCTGCAGCGGAGGAATATTTGGAATGGGTGAAAGCTTTGAAGACAGGATTGACTTGGCACTTCAATTGAGAGAGTTCGGAGTCAAATCAATTCCAATAAATGTCTTGAATCCAATCAAGGGAACTCCTGTTGAAAACAATGAGATATTGTCCAATGATGAGACATGCAGGATAATTGCAATATTCAGATTCATCAATCCTGATGCATATATTCGTATGGCTGGTGGAAGAGCGCTTTTAGGAGACAATGGTAGAAAGGCATTTGAGTCAGGTGCAAATGCAGGAATTTTAGGAAATATGCTGACCACTCAAGGAGTGGAATTGGATAATGACTTGAAACTTTTGGAAGAATTGGGTTTTGAAATAACTTACTCAATAGATGGGTTGTGATACTTTGTCTAAAGGACTGTTTGTAATTGGAACTGGAACAGATATTGGAAAAACTTATGTCACTGGATTATTGCTAAAGTATATTCGTGACAATGGATATGATGCCACTTACTTTAAGGCAGCTTTAAGTGGTGCCATAAGGGATGAAAACGATTCTTTGATTCCTGGAGATGCTGTAGAGGTATTGACAATGGCTGGTTTAGAGGAAGATACGGATTTCCTGGTTCCATACATTTATGAAACTGCAGTTTCACCGCATCTTGCAAGTCAGATTGAAGGAAATCCTGTTGACTTAAGTGTAGTGAGGGATGCTTATGAAAAGGTATCCCAAAAATATGACTACATCGTGATGGAAGGAAGTGGAGGAATAGTTTGTCCTATACGTTATGAAGGAAAAGGTCATGAGAACAACATCATGCTTGAGGACATAATAAAGTATCTTGGTCTTGATGTCATACTCATTGCAGATGCAGGACTCGGAACAATCAACTCAATTGTCACCACAGTTGAATACTTGAAAAACAGAAACATTCATGCTTGCGGTATCATCATGAATAACTACAAGGATGAACTTATGGAAAATGACAATATCAAAATGGTTGAAGATCTTTGCAATGTTCCAGTTATAGCAAAAGTTTATCAAAATGATAAAAATTTACTGCCAAATGTAGGTGCAGATGAATTGATTTCATATTTCAAATAATGCTATTAATTATATTGAAGATAGCTATAATTATTTAATAGTTTGTCTTAATATCTTTTTTTATTTTACATTTCATATTAATTAAAGTTATACTTGTTTCATATGCGAAAATTTTCATACAGGTTTTCTAAAAAAATTCTATTTTTTCAATTTTTTTTAAGATTTTTTAAATCAATTTTTTGACAATAATGGTTAACTCGGTTTAGAAAAAATTTATAATATGGATTGGAGTTATTATTTCTATGAACAAAAAAATCTTAATTGCAATAATGGCAATAATCATAATAATATGTGCTGGTGCCTTTGCATTAACTAATATGCAATCAGGTAATGGTGCCTCAATAAATGTTGATGCAAATGCACTTGAAGATAAGGGAAATTTAGTTGTTGACTCAGAAGAGATCTCTGCAGACAATGGTTTGTATTCAAGTTCGTCTTCTGATGAAAACGCTGTTTTAGTAAAAAACAACGGAGTATTGAAATTAGTTAATTCCATAATCAATAAAACAGGTGATACAAGCTCCACTGGTGATGATGCAGACTTCTATGGAATCAATTCAGCGATTTTGGTTAATACAAATGGAAGCTTGGATATTTCAAATGTGAAGATAACTACAAACTCAAAAGGATCAAATGGTATTTTTGTAACAAATGCAGAAAGCTCTGGAAGCTCTTCATCTAATGTTGCTTTAGATGGCAATGGTTTGGCAGAGGGAGGTAGTGGTTCAGGGGATAATTCATCTAATGGTGGTACTCCTCCTGATATGCCTTCTGGTGATAATTCATCTAATGGTGGTAGCCCTCCTGAAATGCCGGATTCAAATGGAGCTTCTGGTGGTGGAGAATCCTCAAGTATGGCAGCATCTAACCAAGATAGTGTAGATGGAACTACAGAGGCAAATATTGAAAATGTAGAAATAACAACATACAGCGATAAGTCTCGTGGACTTGATGCAACATACAATGGAATCATCAATGCTAAAAATGTCATAATCAATACAAATGGTCAAAGCTGTGCAGCTCTTGCTACAGATCGTGGTGAAGGAGAGGTTCATGTAACTAACAGTGAATTGAATACAGGTGTAAGCAAGCAAAGCGGCAGAGGTTCACCAATAATCTATTCTACAGGAAACATAACTGTGGCAAACTCCATAGGCACTGCTTATGTTTCTCAAATAGCTTGTATTGAAGGTAAAAACAGTATTGAACTCTCTAACTGTGACTTGTCTGCTGCTGCAGGTGGAAACAGACAGGACAACGGTGAATATGTTGATTTAGGTGGTGTATTTATCTATCAAAGCATGAGTGGAGATGCTGATGTGGGCACATCAACTTTCACTGCAAAGGATTCTGTATTGTCAATCCTATCCGATTCAGACTGCTATGAATCTGCACCGATGTTCCATGTAACCAATACCAAGGCAATCATTAACTTGGAAAAAACAGAACTTAACTTTGGTAGTGGAACTCTCTTGGATGTTTCCGGTCAAAGCCAATGGGGAATCGTAGGTTCCAATGGTGGAGAGCTCACGTTCAATGCAAAAGATGAAACCCTTGATGGAAACGTAATTGTGGATTCAATCAGTTCATTGAACATGACTCTAAGCTCCACCAGCTATGTCGGAACCATCAATCCTTCTGATGATTTTGGGCAAACTGATTTGATTATTGAATCTGGTTCTGACTGGACATTAGATGGGGATAGTCACATATCCAGTTTAGAGAATAATGGTGATATCAATTATAATGGTCATACATTATATGTAAATGGTGTGGCTTATACAGAATCTAATCCATATAATTAATTTTTGGAAATTTTAAATTTTTCATTTTTTTTCTTTTTTATTTATTTTTTAACCATTTCTTTTAATTTTTCCCTAGAGAAAACTTTTTGTATATTGTATATTTTTTTATTCAAGGTAAAAAATTAAAAATTTATTTAATATAAAGTCTAATCTTATAATAGAGTTTTAGAATTGAAATTTTAAAAACTATTTTTAAAAAATTATTATCAGATTATAAGGTTTTAATATGAATGAAAGTGAAAAATGTGCAAAAAAGGATTTAGCTCATATTTGGCATCCTGCTTCTCAGATGAAAGACTATGAAGATTTTCCGCCAATAATAATTGACCATGGAAAAGGGGTTAAGTTATTTGATGTAGATGGCAAGGAGTATATAGACATTATCAGCTCCTGGTGGTGCAATTTGCTTGGACACTGCAATGATGAGGTTAGTGATGCTCTCAAAAGTCAAGTGGATAAGTTGGATCATGTTCTTTTTGCTAACTTTTCACACAAAACGATTATTGAATTGTCAGAGCGTTTAATCAAGGTAATGCCAGAGGGACTTAACAAGTTCAGTTTTGTTGATAATGGTTCAGCATCCATTGAATGTGCACTTAAAATGGCTTTCCAATATTGTGCACAAAATGGAAAAGGTCATAAGAAACGCTTCATGTGCTTTACTGACGCTTATCATGGAGAAACTTTAGGTGCATTGTCTGTTGGCGCTTTGGATGAATATTCTAAGGTATTTGAACCTATAATGATTGATACAATCAAGGTGCAGGCACCTGATTGTTACAGATGCCCATACAATAAGAATAGGGATAGCTGTGATTGTGAATGTTTTGAAAATGCAGAGAAGGCATTTGCAGAATATGGACATGAAACCTGTGCTATGATAATCGAGCCATTGATTCAAGGCAGTGCAGGAATGAAGATTTACCCTCCATTGTATCTCAAGAAGCTTAGGGAGCTTTGTGACTTGTATGATGTGCTCTTGATTGCAGATGAGATAGCTACTGGTTTTGGAAGAACAGGCAAGATGTTTGCAGTGGACCATGCAGGAATAAGTCCGGATATAATGTGCATTTCCAAAGGGCTTACAAACGGTTATATGGCAATGGCAGTTTGTATAAGCACTGATGAGATTTATAATGGATTTTATGGAGATTATGAGGATAATGTGGCATTCATGCACAGTCATACCTATGCTGGAAATCCATTGGCGGCAAGTGTAGCAAATGCAACCTTGAAGATTATTGAAAGGGACAATATTCTTGAAGAGGCAAATGAAAAGGCAATTTGGCTAAACAATCGCTTCCATGAAATATTTGATAGTCATCCTAATGTAGGTGAAATCAGACAGATGGGACTCATCAATGCAATCGAACTCGTTGAGGATAAGGAATCTAAAAAAGGATTTGATTCATCAGAAAGAATCGGCTATAAAATCTATAGGGAAGCTTTGAAACAAGGATTGATGCTTAGGCCTTTAGGTAATGTAATGTACTTCAATCCTCCTTTGGTAATTACAAAAGAAGAGCTTGGAGAGTCTTTAAGAATCTGTAAACAAGCTATTGATTCTGTATTATTATAGAAAAAGTTTTTTATTTTTTTATATTTTCAAAATTAAAATTTTTTATTATTTTTTTACAAAAAGAGGAATATTTATAAAGATTTTAAAAAAAGAAAAGAAGAATAGCTATTTAAAATAGCTATTAATTACTTATTTTTATTAATTTATTTTTTATCTATTTTTAACTATTTTTCATGTTCTACCAATCACTGAAAAAGTTTTGATCAAGGTTTTGACCGAAGGTCAAAAGCTTGGGATTATTCCATGAAAATAGCTGGTTTATAAGGCATTGCATTTCTTGCCTTGTTTTGTGGGTCGTAGCTGTCATCAGTATGAATGATTACTTCTGATTCCACTTCAGCTTCAATGAAGTCTTTTGCATCATTTAAGATGGTAGCTTCATCAATCTTACCGATGTATCTTGTTTTGGTCATTTCTTTTGATATCTTCTTAGCGACATTTGCTATTTCCTTTTTGTTATCATAGATGTTTTGACCAATTGCCCTACCCATTATTTGGCCGATGTCAGGTTTACCGACCTCATCAGCTATTTTATATAATTCCCATTTCCAATCTGGAGCTAAATAAAGGTGTATTTTTTCCGGATCGGTGTCCACAATGTTTTTGATTTCGTTAATGTCCTTAACGATGTTTTGAACAAGGGATTCGGATCTTTCAATCTCTTCGCTGATAAGTTCTTCATCATATTCAGGCCATTCTGCAAATGAAACGAATCCTTCTCCGCCAAATTTGCTCCAAAGCTCTTCAGAAGTGTGTGGAGTGAATGGAGCAAGTAATCTGATCCAGTTACTTAATAATGTGGATAATACGTAGATTACAGCAGGGTCCTTTTTCTCAATGAGGTCTTTGACTCTGTACATGTAATGGTCCAAGTCTTTTTTAAGCAAGAACAATGCATGTTGCAATGCTTGTCTGGTTTGGAAAACTTCAAGCGCTTCTGTTGCAGCCTTGATATGGACATTCAATTGGCTAATCATCCATTTGTCGATGCTGCGTTCAAGAGCAACTTCCTCAATATTGGATAAGTCAAGTTTTTCTCCTTTGATGTCTTCCACTTTTTGTGCAAATTCTCTAAACCATTCGAGTCTTCTTTGGGTTCCTCTAACCTCTTTTTCTCTCCAATCGAAGTCTTGCCATGGTTCAGCTGATGCCATAAGGAAGAGTCTTACCACATCTGCACTGTATTCTTCAATTGCATCTGCAAGGAGAATTACATTACCTTTTGAGGAGGACATCTTGTTTCCCTCAAGAAGCCCCATACCGAATACAACAGTTCCTTTTGGCCATTTCTCTTCAGGATAAATCGCTGCGTGGGTGAACATGAGGAAACTTAAATGGTTACCTACAAGGTCTTTTGCAGACAATCTCCAGTCAAGAGGATACCAGTAATTGAATTCAGCTTGAATATCTTCCACTATTTCAGGTGCAACGGTGATTTCATCGCTGTCCACTCCTAAGAAGACCTTTTCAAAGAATGCTTCATTCAAGTCTTCAGGGTCCATATCCTTAAGATATTTAGCTATTGAATAGTAGGACATATACATTGTTGAGTCTGATAAAGGCTCGATTAACCATTGGTCGTCCCATGGAACTCTGGTTCCAAGACCTACTCTTCTGGAACATGCCCAATCATCTAGCCAGTTAAGGTAGTATTCAAAGTTGGAGCGGATTTCTCCAGGAATGATGGTTTCTTGAGCAAGTAACTTTTGGGTCTTTTCAGTCCATTCCTCATCACCATATCTGATGAACCATTGGTCATCCATAATCTTGACAACACATTTGTTACCGCATCTGCAGATTACAGGTCTTTCTGCAAAGTCGTACATGATGTTTGCACTGCCTTCCTCAATCATGTCTGCCTTGATTTCGTCTCTGATATATGCAACTCTTTTTCCTGCGTATTTTTCAATATGGTCGCTGATGTACCCTTTGCTGTGCTCTGCCTTGTACAATTCATCAGTTGCATCTTGCACTTTAGGATCGTTTTGGTTTTCGATTCCCATTCTTTCAACTACTTCCACAGCTGGGAACTCTCCATATCCTTTTACGGTTACAACATTCAATGGTTCTGCCTTAGCAACTTCATCTGCAATGTCATATTCCTTGATTAGATCTGCATTTTCCTTCAAGTCTCTAAGTGCGATATAGTCTGCAGGTGCGTGAGCAGGTACGGAGAATACTGTTCCTGAACCGTATTCAGGGTCTACAAAGCTTGCAGGGAAGATTGGTAATGGTTCTCCATTAAGTGGGTTTTTAACGTATTTTCCTATTAATGGTTTAGGATCAATGTCTCCAGTGATCTCTAAGTCATGCTGATTGGAAAGGTTAAGGAAAGCTTCATTACTTATAATCCATTTTTCCCCTTCGCATGCACCGGATTTCACTTCAACTTCTATGTAGTGAACTTCTGGGTTTAACCATACATTGGTTGCAGCGAAGATGGTTTCAGGTCTGAAGGTTGCAGGTACGATATATTGTCCAGGTTCAACTTCAAACTTAATCAATGTCAATTCGTTTACTCCTACGCCTTCACCTTCAAGCAAGTCATGGTCCCCTACAGGGTTCTCATCGTGAGGACAGTATTTGACAGGGTGTTCACCTTGCTTGATTAAGCCTAAGGACTTAAGCTTTTTAGCTTGCCAGGTGATGAATTTCTGATAAGTTGGATCGATAGTTCTGAATTCCCTTCTCCAGTCGATGGAATAACCCATATCGTCCATTACAGTGTGGTATTCGTTACTGAAATATTTTACAATGTTAATTGGGTCTTCCAATTTTGGAAGGGTGTCATGAGGGACCTTGTGAACTCTTTCGTATAAGTCAAGGGTCCATGGGTCTTTCCTTTTGATTCTGTCTGCAATACCTATAACAGGTGCACCGGTTACGTGCCATGCCATAGGGAATAATACATTGTAGCCTTCCATCCTTTTGAATCTTGCAAATACATCAGGTACGGTATAGGTTCTACCGTGACCGATATGCATAGCTCCACTTGGGTATGGATAAGCCACTGTTATGAATAGTTTTTCCTTTTCATTAGGGTCTGATTGAAATAGCTTTTCCTCTCTCCAGATTTTTTGCCATTTCTTTTCAATTTCGTTATTAGTCACTAAATCACCGTTTCTGTTTTGATAATTAATAATTATTAAAATTATAATTTATTAGTTATGAATTAATAATCATGTTTTTGGATAATCATATTATTATTGAAATCACATTATTAATAAATCATATTAATTTATATTTATTATTTTTATTTAATATAT
>NZ_CALDKF010000028.1 GCF_937898925.1 uncultured Methanobrevibacter sp. | reverse complement strand
TGATATATTAATAAATTATATAATTAGTAATTATAAGTAACTATTAATTTTAATTAATATATGATATTATAATGTTCAAATGGAGATGATAATATGGATGATTCAGTTAAAGTCCAAATTAATGAGGATATTTTCGATGTTGAATTGGAAAATAATTCCGCTACACAAGAATTCCTTAAAGAATTGGAAAAAGGAAACATTACTGTTAATGCAACAGAATATGGTGGCTTTGAGAAAGTGGGGGAATTAGGTTTTTCACTTCCAACAAGTGATGAAAATATTAATACAGAACCTGGCGATATTGTGTTATATCAAGGAGATAAAGTATCCTTGTTTTATGGCTCTCATTCATGGAGCTATACAAAATTAGGCAAAATAGACAATATTAGCTCCAATGAGCTAAAAGAAGTTCTAGGACAGGGTAATGTTACATTAGTTTTTAGTTTAGAATAGTCTATACGATTATTCCAAATTAAAGATAATTTGAAATATGAATATTATTTAATTATTAAAAAGGTGTTTATTTATGAATAACATTGAAATAACAACAGAATGGGATAAAGTTTTCCCTAAAAGCGATAAAGTAGACCACAAAAAAGTGACATTTAAAAATAGATATGGAATCACATTGGTTGCAGATTTATACAAACCAAAGGATTCCAAAGACAAATTGCCTGCTATTGCATGTGCAGGACCATTTGGCGCTGTAAAAGAACAAGTCTCAGGCCTTTATGCTCAAACATTAGCTGAAATGGGCTTTTTGACAATAGCTTTTGACCCTTCATTTACAGGGGAAAGCTTAGGCGAACCTCGTGATATGGCATCCCCTGACATAAATACAGAAGATTTCCAAGCAGCAGTTGATTATCTTGTCACATCAGATGAAGTTGATGGAGATAGAGTTGGAATCTGTGGAATCTGTGGATGGGGAGGAATGGCCTTAAATGCTGCATCCCTCGACACTCGTATCAAAGCAACAGTTACTTCAACAATGTATAATATGACCCGTATTACAGCAAAAGGGTATTATGATGCAGATGATAATGCTGATGCAAGATATGAAATGAAAGTTGCATTAAACAACCAAAGAACAGAAGACTTTAAAAATGGAGAATATGCAAAAGCGGGAGGAGTCATTAAGGAAGTGACTGATGACTTGCCACAATTTGTAAAGGATTATCATGACTTTTACATTGAACCATTAGGATACCATCCAAGGTCTCCAGGTTCAAATGATGGATGGAATGTAATTGGCTGCATGTCATTCATATCTCAACCAATCATAGCTTATTCAGATGAAATCAGAACCCCAATTTTAATGATTCATGGAGAAAAGGCTCATTCCAGATATTTCTCAGAAGATGAATTCGCTAAATTGACTGGAGACAATAAAGAGCTAATAATCATTCCAGATGCTGTACACACTGATTTATATTATAAGACAGATGTGATACCATTTGAAAAGATTGCAGAATTTTTCAAAGCAAACTTGTAAGTTACTTTAAATGGTAACTTTTTCTTCTTTTTTCTTTTTTTCTTTTTTTTATTTACAATACATTTTAAGATTTTTTTCTATTTTACTTTCTTATTAATTAATTTTTTTAATTAATTTAATTTCTTGAAAAAATAACTTGTGCAATAATCTATTATATTATCACTAAAAAGACTGGTTTAGTGAAACAAACGAAACCAATAATGAAACAGTACATATAAAAATAAAGAAAAATAAAGGTTTTATTATGAAAAAAATATTTTTATTAACTATTTTCACTTTATTGATACTGTCCATAACTGCAGTTTCAGCAGCGGATAATCTAATGATATCTGCAGATGAGAATGCAGTTGATGAAGTGCAGGAGATTCTAAGTGAAGATCAATCCACAGAAGAAAGCAATGAAGAGATAATTGCTGAAAATCCAACTGATGCACTTCCTGAAGACACAACAGATAACGAAAATGATGATGAAGATGAGCTTATAGAAGAAAAGGCAAATTCCACAATAACCGCTTCAGATGTTAAAGGATATGAGTCATTCACAACTACAATAAGCATCAAATTAACAGCAAATAATACTGCATTATCTTCAAAACAACTTCAAATTGAATTAAATGGCGTCACTTATAATAAAACCACTGATGCAAATGGTGAAGTCAAGCTGAATGTTAAATTAAATAAGGGAACTTATTATGCAAAAATAACTTATTTAGGTGATGATTTAACAAGCAATGCAACTGAAACATGTAAAGTTACTATTGCATCTGCAATTAAAACCAAATTAAGAGTTGGAGATAAATACATCAATTATCGTCAAGGATTAAAATCATTATTCTATGTAAAATTGCTTGATGCAAAAAACAATACCTTAAAAAATCAGAAAGTAACATTCAAGGTTGCAGGAAAAACCTATACTGCTAAAACTAACAAGTACGGTAACGCTAAAATCTACTTAAGTCTTAAGAAAGGATTGCATGAAATCAAATATTCAATTAAAAGCAACTCACCTTATTTAGCTTCAAACGGTTCCTTTAAAATAAAAGTCAAACCTAAAATGACTAAAGGGGACGGATATTGGTTATGGTCCAACCATATGAAAAAAGTGAATCTTAAAAGCCTTGCAAAAAGAGGCACTAAACACATTTTCCTTCATGTTCATGCAATAGCAACATATGGAAGATCAGGTGTTGCTTCCTTTATCAAAAAAGCACATAAACATGGAATTAAAGTCCATTTATGGATGCAAGTCTGTTATAGAGGCGGAAAATGGGTTAGACCTATCGATAAAAATAACAAAATCAAATATTCCTTCTTAAATAAAAGGATTAGAGAAGCCAAAAGCTATGCAAAGATTAAAGGAGTAGACGGCATTCACTTTGATTATGTCCGTTTTGGAGGCACTGCACATTTATATAAAGATCCTAATCGTGCAATAAACTACTTCATGAAAAAAGCTTCAATTGAAGTCCGTAAGATTAAGCCTAATTGCATTGTTTCAGCCGCCATAATGCCTGAACCAAGTGCAATGACCTATTCCTTTGGCCAAGATGTTTCAACAATGAGCAAATACGCTGATGTGTTGACTCCAATGGAATATAAAGGCAATTATAAGAAAAAAAGGACATGGCTCACTTCTGTAACAAAAAAATTCGTTAGCCAATCAAATGGAGCTCAAATTTGGGTTGGTTTGCAATCATATCATTCTGATAAGAATACTAAAAAATTATCCCATTCAGCTCTTCTCAAAGATGCAAAAGCAGCTATGAAAGGTGGAGCAAAAGGAGTTTTATTATTTAGAATTGGCATAAGTTGCAATTTAAATTTTAAAAAGGTTTAATCCTTTTTAATTTTCTTTTTTTATCCTATTTTTATTCTATTTTTATTCTTTTTTATTTCAAAACTTCTTTTTTAATGTTATTTATTTAGCAATAAACACTAATTTTAGAAACTATTACTCACTAATAAAAATAAAAAAAATAAAATAAAATAAACTAAACTAAAATAAAATAAAAAAATTGAAGTGGACTGACCGGGATTTGAACCCGGGGCCTCCGCCATGCCAAGGCGACGATCTACCATCTGAGCTACCAGCCCACAAGAATTATAAATAAATTATCAATAAATTATCAATTAAATTTAAAAAAAGAATTAAAGAATTAAGTTTTTTAAAAAACTTAATTGAAAAACAAAACAGAACAATAGTTACATCTATCATTCAAATGAATACATTGTACAATAGTACAGGTATTAGTATTATTATATAGTGCTCATATATAATCGAGGATAATATCTCCCTCGTTTAGGAATATTAACATTCCTAAAAATACTAGGAAACTAAAAAATACAGTCATAAACATTTAGCGACTCCATTTTTAAAGTTCTATAGCAATATAGAACATAATGATTCTACATGATTTTAATAAAAATAAAAAAATCATATATTATTTACTATTATAAAAAAACTGGTATATAAATACATACTATTTAATCCTCTGATTGTTCGTATTTTGCAATATAAACTACGAACAATCTTTTATTTTAGAAAAAAATCGTGTTAAATCATTATAAATAATTATAAATCGTTATAAATTATTACAAAAGATAAAAAATTAGATGAAATTGTAATAATTCTTCTATTCCTCATTATCTTGGGATGTTATTCTATCGTATAAGATCTCAAGTGTCTCTTCACGCTTGTCCTTTTTCAATTCACACTCCCACACAGTGAGAACAGTCCATCCCATAGCTTTAAGCTCTTCCTGATTACGAGCATCACGTTCTCTATTTTTATAGAGTTTCTCCTCCCAATACTCAACATTGGACTTTGGCATTTTAGCGTACTTGCATCCCTCATGAAGATGCCAAAAACAGCCATGAACAAAGACAGCAGTCTTGTATTTAGGAAGCACAACATCAGGACGTCCAGGATATCTTTTATCATTCTTTCGAAATCTAAGCCCTCTAGCGAAGAGATACTTACGAACAAGAATCTCTGGCTTAGTGTCCTTTCCCCTGATCCTTGACATGATGTAACTGCGGGTCTCCTTGCTAAATTTATCAGCCATGAAATCATCTCTATAAAATCACAATGGACAAATATTCAAACTATCAAATATTCACTTTAAAAAAAAATAAGAATTATTTATATTCAAAACTTGGCATCAATTCCAACTTGAATTTATTCAATTCATGGAGGTAATCAATTCTATCTTTTGTCTTTTTATCACTAATTTCACCAGTTCGTATATACTTATCCAATACATCATAAGTAAATCCAAGCTTCTCTTCATCAGATTGATTGGAGAGTCCATCAGTTGGTACTTTATCCACTAACTCCCTAGGTAAATTAAGGCTTCTTCCTATTTCCTTAACTTCAGTCACAGTTAGGTTTGAGAGTGGTGAAAAGTCTCCAGCTCCATCACCATATCGAGTGGAATATCCTACCCAATCTTCAGATAAATTGCAATTGTTTGCTACCCTACCATTATTGGATTGGGAAACTGCATATAAAACAGACATTCTGATTCTAGGTGGGAGATTTATCTTGGTTTGCTCACTGATTTCAATTCCAGATAATGATAATTGATCTAAAACACCATTTACAGCATCCTTAACATTGATTATGTAATGCTCAATGCCTAAATGATTTACAAGAAGCTTAGCAAAATCAATGTCTGATTGAACATCATTAGGCATTAGGACTCCGATAACCCTGTCTTTACCTAAAGCTTCTACACATAATGCAGCAACTACAGCGCTATCCTTGCCTCCAGAGATGCCCACAACAGCATTGCAACCTTTTCCGTTTTCTTCAAAGAATTCCTGAATCCATTTAACACATTGGTCTTTAGCGTCCAATGCATCAAATTCGTAATTTTTAGTGATAATATCTCCTCTATATAGTTTTAAAAATAGGTTCTTTTCAAATAATAATTTCAATTTTTTATATAATAAACTTTTTTAAAAAAATTAAAATCATGAAAATAAGATAAATTGAAAAAAATATGCAATAAAAATCGTTTAATTATCAAAAAGAAATGAGAATAAAAAATTAAAAAAAAGAAATGAAAATAAAAAATTAAAAAAAAGAAATGAAAATAAAAAATAAAAAGAAAAAAAGTTAAGAGATTATCTGTTTTCTCTTAACCAAGTTGCTCCAGCTTCCAAAACCTTTAAGTTTACATCAATGAGTTTTGGTTTAGCTGCAAAGGTATCCTTAATACCGTTTTCAAATGCTTCTTTAGATAAGATAGGGCTATCTGCACCTAATTCCATTAAAGCACCTAAAATTGCAGTGTTCATAGCCTTTGCATTTCCTACTTCAGTTGCAATAGCTCTTGCTGGAATAGCAATGATCTCAACATCATCCTTTACATGAAGATTATCCTTATTGTAATCTCCTGCACGGGAATCGTATAGGATTATTCCTTTTTCCTTAACATCAATAGAGTATTTTTCCAAAGCAGGCTTGTTCATTGCGATTAATATATCACATTCTTCCACAACTGGAGAACCGATGGTTTTAGATGAAATGGTTACAGAACAGTTGGAAGTTCCTCCTCTTTGTTCTGGCCCATAGCTTGGATACCATGACACTTCCTTACCTTCACTACATGCTGCTTGAGCAAGGGTAAGGCCAGTACTTAATACTCCTTGACCACCGAAACCAACTATTTTAACCTTGATGTCATCAAAGTCCTCTTCGATTTCCTTGATTTCCTTGCTTCTATCTATTCCAAAGACTTTATCAAGAGTTTCAATGGAGAAATCACTTACAGGTCTTTCTTTAGGTTCTCTTTCTTTGGATAAATCCCTAAATCTTTTTACAGGGAATTCCTTACCCATTTCATTAATCAAGAAGTCTTCAACACCTTTCACATCTCTTCTAATATTGGTTGGACAAGGTGATAAAACTTCAACGAAAGCATAACCTTTACCTTCCTTTTGAATCATTAAAGCTTTTTTAATAGCGATTTTAGCTTTTCTAATAAGCTTTGGATTTGCTAAGGACACTCTTTCAATGAATACAGGTGCCTTTAGGTTATCCAATAATTCACATAAGTGCAATGGATATCCTGCAAAGTTAGCATCCCTTCCGTTTTGACAGGTTACAGTCTTTTCACCAATCAAGGTTGTTGGTGCCATTTGACCACCAGTCATTCCGTAAACAGTGTTGTTTACAAAGAAAACCGCTAATTTTTCTCCACGGTTAGCAGCTTGTAATGTTTCATTCAATCCAATGGAAGCTAAATCCCCATCTCCTTGATAGCTCATTACAATAGCATTGTCTTCAGCTCTTGAAATACCTGTAGCAACTGCAGGAGCTCTTCCGTGTGCAGTCTGTACATTTCCACAATTGAAGTAGTAATAACCGAATACAGCACATCCTACAGGAGAAATCATTACGGATCTTTCTTGGATATCCAATTCATCCATCACTTCTGCAATCAATTTATGTAAAATACCATGACCGCAACCAGCGCAGTAATGAGTATTGTAAATGTCATTTCCTTTTCTAGGGAAGCTGTCATATAAGGATTCTGGTTTTTTAATAACTTTTTCTTCGATTTCACTCATTTGAACTTTTTCAGTGTTTTCATCAGTTACTTTAATATTATCCATTCTTTCACCTCCCTAATCTACAACCCTATGATTATAATAGTTATCATTGTCTAATTCTTCCTGATATTCCTTATCATTTAGGTAGCTTGCATCATAATCCTTTTCGTCACTGTGGACCTTGTGACGTTCATCGCTTCCTACCATCTTATAGATTTCATTTAGAATATCCTTAAGCTCAATTACATTTCCACCCATTCTGTTTACCAAATGGACATCATCGTAATTGGCTGCTGCCTTAACGTCTTCTCTTAATTGACCGTTACTCATTTCAACAGAAACAAATTTAACACCTTTATCTGCCAATTCCTTAATTCTTTTCTCTGGGAATGGGAATAAGGTGATTGGTCTTAAGAGACCTAATTTAATGCCTTTTTCTCTTGCAACATCAACAGCAGTTCTGGATAATCTGCTGCTTGTTCCGTAAGCTACAATTACAATTTCAGCATCTTCAACCATATACTCTTCATAGACAACTTCATTTTGCCTAATTGTTTCATACTTTTCCTGAATTTGGAAGTTGAAATCCTCTAATTGATTGAAGTCAAGGAAAATTGAAGTCACTAAATTGTTCATGGTTTCCTTATTTCCCCTTACAGCCCATGATTCATCAATCTTAGGCTCAATTGCTTCTTTAGGGAATCTTAAAGGTTCAGCCATTTGACCTAATACTGCATCAGCAAGGACAACTACAGGGTTTCTGTATTTGTTTGAAAGCTCAAATGCCTTCATGGTGAAGTCACACATTTCCTGAACGCTGTTAGGTGCCAATACTATATTCCTATAGTTTCCGTGACCTCCACCTTTTACAATTTGATTGTAATCTCCTTGTTCAGGACCAATATTACCTAAGCCAGGACCTGCTCTCATTACATCTACAATAACTGCAGGCAATTCTGCACCAGCTAAAAAGGTGAATCCTTCTTGCATTAAGCTGATTCCAGGCCCAGATGATGCGCTCATAACTCTGTGACCAGTTGAAGCTCCACCATAGATCATGTTTACAGAAGCCTCTTCACTTTCAGCCTGTACAAATTTTCTTCCTACCATTGGGAAATATTTGGATGCTTCATGGAGAATCTCACTTGCAGGGGTGATTGGATAACCAAAGAAACAATCACAGCCAGCATATAATGCTCCAATGATTACAGCGGTATTTCCTTTTACAATTTGGTTACTCATTTAAGCATCTCCTTTAGGTTTTCTAGTCCTTCTAGGAATATGAACTTCAATAGCTAATGGTTCAGGACAAGTGTAATAACAATCTCCACAACCAATACAGCCTTCTCCAGTATATTCTGCATATTGATATCCGCTATCATTAATCTCTTCACTTAATTTAAGGCATTCCTCTTTGCAAGCGCTTATACATCTTAAACATGCCTTACAATTGTTTTTGCTAATGACAGGATATGGTTTAATTTGATTTACATTCATTTATTCACTATCCTACAATAAATTTAATTTTTTAATTTTTTAATTTTTTGAAATTGTATAATTTAATAAGATTGATTATTGATTTTTAAACTTAATCTGATTATTAATTGAAAAGTTTAAAAAAAATAATAAGAAGAGAAAAATAATTATTTAAGTTTATTCTCATCTTCAGTTCTGATTATCTTTCTTTGAATCTTACCACTGATTGTTTTAGGCAATTCTTCAACAAATTCAATCATTCTTGGATATTTATAAGGAGCGGTTTCATGCTTTACATGATTTTGAATGTCCTTTTTAAGCTCTTCACTTGGTTCGAATCCTTTTGCAAGAACGATTGTTGCCTTAACGATTTGGCCTCTCAATTCATCAGGAACACCTGTAATTGCACATTCCAATACTGAAGGGTGAGAAATAACTGCATTTTCCACTTCGTAGGGTCCAATACGGTAACCTGAAGACTTGATTATATCATCATTTCTACCGACAAAGGTGTAATAACCATCTTCATCTATATATGCAGTGTCTCCACAGTGGTAATAACCATCATGGCATACTTCATCAGTTTTCTCTTGGTTTCTGTAATATTCCTTAAATAAACCTACAGACCTTTCTCCAGTTATATCAAAACAGATTTCTCCTTCAGAACCAATATCTACAGTATTGTGGTCAGGGTCTAAAAGGGTTACTTTAAATGCAGGTGATGGTTTTCCTACAGAACCTGTTTTTGATTCCATCCAAATGAATGTAGCCAATGAAAGGGTAGTTTCAGTTTGACCGAATCCTTCTTTAATCTCCAATCCAGTGAATTCCTTGAATCTTTTAAATACTTCAGGAGGCAATGGCTCTCCCGCAGTAGTTGCATATTGGACATTTGAAAAGTCAAATTGGGATAAGTCTTCCTTAATCAAGAATCTGTAGATTGTTGGAGGTGCACAGAAAGTGTTTACCTTGTTTTCAATGATCTTTTCCATTAAATCCAAACCATTGAATCTTACATAATCGTAAACGAATACTGCAGAACCGGAAATCCATTGTCCATAGTAGTTACCCCATACTGCTTTACCCCATCCGGTATCAGCAGAGGTGTGGTGAACACCGTCTTCTACAACATTGTGCCAGTATTTAGCAGTGATCAAGTGTCCAATTGCATAAGTGTGAGCATGTGCAACCATTTTAGGGTTTCCAGTGGTACCACTTGAGAAGTAAATGAGGAAAGTCTCATCCTCATGAGTAGCATCTTCTCCAGTTGGTCTTTCGAACTCATCACTCATCTTAGCAAGTTCCTCATCAAAGTTTAACCAACCTTCCTTATTGATATTTCCTACAAGAGCTTTCTTAAGCTCAATGCCTAACTCCTGTTCACAAGCTTCGTAATCCGGAATCAATTGGTCCTCTTCTACAGAGACAACCATTTTAATGCTTGCATTTTCCACTCTATATATAATATCATGAAGCTTTACCATGTGAGTGGTTGGAATAGCTATTGCACCGATTTTATGAAGTGCAGTCATGCAGATCCAGAATTCATATCTGTTTTTTAAGGTAAGCAATACTGCATCCCCTTTGTTAATTCCTTGGGATTTAAAGAGATTTGCAGCCTTATTGGATAATTTTTTCATATCCAAAAAGGTGAATACCTTTTTCTCATTATCGTCACACCAGATCAATGCAAGTTTTTCTGGGTCTATTCTTGCATACTCATCCACTACATCAAAACCAAAGTTAAAGTCCTTTGGTACGGTAAATTCAAAATTATCGTAAAAATCCTTGTACGATTTAAAATCAACTCTGTTTACAAAGTTTCCTATTAAAGATGTCATTTTATCACTCTATTTTAATCTAAGCTAATACTCCCCTTGAATATAGCCATTAATCCTTCTTATTTTTTGTTAAATATTCATTATTTCAGTTATTTGTTTATATTCTATTTTAATTACATAATTACAGCTAAAAATTTAGCTTTTTCATCATTTAAAGCAATCATTGCATGTTCACAAGTTGCATCAAAGAATATAGAATCTCCTTCATTTAAAATAATCTCATTGTCTTTAATGAATATTTTAACGGTTCCTTCAAGAATATAGTTAAATTCTTGACCTGCATGTGAATTCAAAGAAGGAATAGCATCTTCTTTAGGATCAACAGTTACAATAAACATTTCAGCTTTTTTATGAACAAATTTCTTACATAAGTTTTCATACTTATATTCTTTCCTTCTGTCAACAGCAAAACCTTTGTCTGCTCTTGTTACATCAAAATAAGTCATACGAGTTTCTTCACCAGTAAGAATCAAAGCTAAATCAACATTGAAAATCTGTGCAATTTGGTATAAGAAACTAGCTGGAATGTCAATAATACCATTTTCATATGAAATATAAGTTTCTTCGTCTACATCAAGTTCTTTAGCAATTTCTTCTGTTGTAATATCGGACAATTCTCTTAATTCTCTAATTCTCATTCCGATATCTTTGTTTACGTCACTCATTTTAACCATCTTTTGATTTTTGTTTTTTAAATTTAAATTGTTTTGTTTTAATAATTTGAACTATGTTCATATATTTAATATAATATATAATACATAGCATTATGTAAATTTGTAATTAAACTAATATAAAGATTATGGTAAAAACTACTTAAAAACTATAAAAAAATAATAAAATTAGAAAATATTGCTTAATTAACTAAATTAAGAAAATTATTCAAGTATTATCAAAATAAAGACTTGATATGGTTATATCTATTGAAATTAAAGAAGAATATTATCTCATTTAAGAAAAATAATAAAGGTGAAAATGATTTTTATAAAAAAGTTTATATTATATAAAACAATAATAATAAACTGAATGAAAAAAATTTTAAAAAATTTACATTATACTGACAAATACATTAAACTAATGACAAAATAAATGGAGGGACTAGTATGATAAATAGAGAAGAATGTGTAATATTTAAACAAGAATACGGAAATGAATTATTAGTTAATCAAGCACACGTAGGAATCAGAACAAAAGAAGATGGAATGATGTCCTTTAACCTCAGAGTTCCTAAAGATCAAATCGATGACATTGAATCATACTTTAAAGGATTTAAAATCCCTGAACCAATTCTCATTGACATTGCATGCACTGGAAATATCCACTGCTACTTTAAGGGAATTTCACCAATAATCGAAAAACCGGATTATTCCTTTATATCAGTGACTGTTCAAGAGTTAAAACAGGAAATAGTCGATGAAGAACAGGAAATCGGTATTCCTGCACATGAATGTGTTGGCTGTGGTTTACACTAGTTCAAGCTTTTTGAACATTTTTAAACCTTAAACCAACTTTACTTTTTTTACTTTTTACTTTTATTACTTGTTACTTTTTTTACTTTTATTACCTTTTTTATTGATTTTTATAATAGTTTAAATAAATTTTCTATCTTTACACAACTGTTTTTTCACACTCTTTTTTAAAGCTTCTCTCATAGAGTTTTATGCAAGCAAATCCAATGAAAGAACCTAAAATCATACCGATTATTGCACCTAAATAAACTCCAAAAATTCCCATTTTAAGTGGAATCGCAAAGATATAAGCAAAGAAAACACTTAATACCAATTCTCTTAAAATGGTCAATGCCAATGACTTGAATCCGGAACCTACACCTTGATAAACATATGCTGCAGTTGCTCCAAATGGTATGAAAAGATTATAGAAAACCATTATCCTAAGGACTTCTGCAGTTCTTGCAATCATTTGAGGATTTCCGTTTATGAAATTGAATCCCTCTGAAATAGGATATGCAAAGACAAAGAATATAGCGCAAATTATCAAGGTTATAATAAAACTTATGAAAGTTGAATAATTGATTGTTGTCTTGAAGTTTTCATAATTTCTAGCACCATATGCAATTCCTGAAACGGTTATTGTAGAGACTCCAATAGCTATGCATGGCAGGAATCCAATGGAAACAAATCTCCATACAACTGTAAAGATAGCCACTTCCATTGTGCCGGCAGTTATGAAAATCAAGTAATTGAAACAAATGGCTACAATTGAATAAATCACCTCTTCACAGCTTGCAGGCAAGCTTACCAAAAGGATTTCCTTATAGATTTCCATTTTTCTGTGATAATATTTTAAGCTTAATTTTATGAAAGTGTCCCTTTTAATCAAATACCAGTAAAGCATCATGAGCAAGTTTGCAAGTGTGGACAATACTGTTGCAATAGCTGCTCCCTTAATGCCCCAATTAAAGTAATAAATGAAAATAGGATCCATTACCATATTCAATATTGCATTGACAACCAAAGGCACTGCAGCTCTTCTAATATCTCCTTCTGCTCTAAAAATACTTGAAACTACTGCTGGAAAGAGTATAATATAACTTGTTAAAAAGATAATCATCCCATAATCCATTGCATAATCAATTACTTCACTGGCTCCAAAGAGAATAAGCAAATCCCTTAAAAAGAAAACACCGATTAACAAAATAAGAATGGATACAATTGATGCAAGTACAATACTGTGAATAGCTGCATTATTGGATTCATCATATTGTTTGGCACCAATCAATCGTGAAATCAGAGAATTGGCACCTGCACCAATTCCTACACCAAAACCAATAATAACCAAGTACAATGGAGACATGAATCCTAAAGCGGCAAGTGGTCCAGAGCCAAGTCCACTTACCCACATGCTGTCAATTAGGTTATTGGCATACATCAATAGCATGGACAATATTGTAGGATAAGCCAATCTATTAATTGCTTTTTTTGGGTCTCCGATTATTGACTCAATATTCTTATTGATTTCCATAAGATTATATTGTGTTCTTATAGTATAAAAAATTAAAAATAGGTAAATAGGATAAGAAGATGTGGAAAGAAAGGAAACATTTGGAAAAATAAAAGAAAATAAATGAAAAAATAAATGAAGAAATGGAAAAATAGAATAAAATAAAAAATGTTTACTATGTTATCTACATAGTAAACTAATTATTAATTAAAAAAATAAAATGATTGAATTTAATGAATTTTAGCTATCACAGAAATGATACGAGTTAAGCTTCTATGCATTTTAATCTCATACCTTTCTAATAATTCGAACCCTACATCATTGAGTAGTGAATCGATATCCAATGTATGTGGACTAGCCATGACTAAAAGTGCATCTTTCTTCATACTGTGTTCAATTGACTGCAAGAATTCACTGAATATTCCAGAAGTGCCTTCACCGCAAGTGGTTGTGGAAATTCCATAAGGCGGATCTGTAACAACTGCATCAACCTCTTCATACATTTCAAGTTCACGGACATCAACAACATGAGTCTTATAGTCTGTGATTCCTGCATATTCCAAATTGGTTGCAGTTCCTTTTTTCATTTTCCAATCAATGTCACAGCCGATTACCTTACATCCAATAAGACCTGCTTCAATAAGTATTCCTCCAGTACCACAGAAAGGATCAAGCACAGTATCACCTTCCTTGACTCTAGCTAAATTAGCCATGCATCTAGCAAGTTTAGGACTCATGCACCCAGGGTGGAAGAAAGGTCTCTTATGAGGTTTCATCTCTTCAAAATACTTCTTATTGAGCTGATACTTACCGAAACATAAATAGACATGACTATGATGTGCTACGACTCTAATGAATGATTTTGGATTGGATAAGTTGACTGAAATATTTTCAGTGCTTGTTAAGATTAAATGGCCTACTCTTCTTTCAGTAGCTACTGTATCTATTTCAGTGCTGAATCTTTTCACTCTAACTGCAAAGTTCTCATCAACATATTCTGACCAGTCAATAGCTTTGACAGCACTGTCCAAGTCTTCATAATCACATTCATCTATCAATTGATGAACCTCATGAGTGTAACCTAACCTTTTTACAAAGATTCTGTAGTAATCATCAAAAACATCTTCATCAAGATTTCTTAATATAACCAATCCTGGACAAACAATCTCCATTTCTGTCTCTATTTCCTCAATTTCCAAAACTGCTCTAAGTTCAGCTAATGGTAGTTTGTCATGTTCCTGTGATAAGATTAACAATAAATCCATTTTTTATCTCCAATTTTTAAATCAATAATAAGTATTTTAATAAGCATAAATTAATTTTTAAATCAATGATAATTATTCAATAAGTATTATAATAACCAAATTTTAGCCAATTCCCTTTTATGAATAGCTGGCAATAATGATAGGACCAAACCTCTTTTCAAGAATTCCTTAACAAGTATTGATTGATTATCCATATCACCATACTCAGATATCAATTTATCTGCTTCCTTTTCTATTAGCTTTTCAAAGAAATAGTCCAAATCATCATCTGACAAAGTGCACAATGTTTTTTGAACCTTAAACTGATAGGAAAATTCCTTTATGAATCTTTCTTCAAAATCCTTTTGATAAGATTTGAGACAATCCTGTAATATCTTGTTGTCATCATGAGTCTCCTTTTCAAGGTTTAAAGAATTGAAATCCTCTGAATTTAAAGCCTTGATAATGGCATTTTTTGCTATTTCAACCGCTTCAAAACCTATTAATAGGCCACCTCCAGTAGTTGGCTTAACCTGTGAAGCAGCATCACCGATAATCAAAGCTCTGTTTTTAAACAGTTTATTTTCCTTATTGTAAATAGGAATCTTGCCCTTATACTTTTCAATTATTTCATACTTTTCATATTGGAAGTCATTCATTAGGAAATCATTTAAGATTTCATTTTGTCTTTTATAATCATAATTTGAAAACAATCCAATTCTAAATATATTTTCACTCACTGGAATTTGCCAAATGAACCCTGGGAATAAATCTCCATATGCGTATAAGTCTACAAAAGACAAATTATTGTTGTCTTCTTCAATTTTAACTAAATATTGGCTTGCACAATAATAATCGAAATCATTCCCAAATGCAGAGGAAACAATTGAAAGAGGGCCGTCTGCACCTACAATAATCTTTGATCTGATGCTTTTTTCAGTTGATTCATTTTGAAATGAGACTTTTCCTCCCATATCATCAATAGCTACAACCTTAGATGACAAATAGGAATGGGCACCGTTTTCAATAGCTCTGTTGTAAAGGAATTGATCCAATGCAACCCTATCGATTATTATAGCTTGGTCTTCTTCTTTAGAAACGCTTAAGCTATGATTTTTACTGTGTAAAACAGCCCCTCTAGCCTTATTCAATATTAATTCATCTGGAAAAGGATTGACATCCAAAACTCTTTTATTGATTATGCCTGCACATTGCAATGGCAATCCTATTACTTTCTTTTTATCTATCAGACAGACATTGATATTCTCTTTAGCCAATTCATAAGCTAAGGTAGAACCAATAGGGCCTGCTCCAATGATAGTGACATCATAATCAAAACTCATAGTTAACCCACATAATTGAAATAAAAGAGTTTATGAAAAACTAAAAATTAACTAAATTAAAAAATATTAAAATAAAAAATTGATAATTAATTTAAAAATTATTTATCAATATAAAAAATTATCTCCTGAATTTTCTGGAATGCTTTTCAAAGAGATCATCTGAAGTTTTGTTTTTATTATCCTTTCCAGACAATTCTGCACCAGATTCATCCCTATAATGATTATGATCATCATAGTGAGAACTTGAATTGTGTCCAGATCTTTTTCTGGATTCTCTAGGACTCATATACTTATAATCTATCTCACCATCACCAGAGTATGCTCTTGTATGATTTGCATCATAATGATTTGAATTGGAGCCATACTGATTTCTTGAATTAGATTTCCTATAACTGTCATTTTGCCTATAATCCCTTTGATTATAACTTTCATGACGATTATCATAATGGTTAGGATTATTATAATTATCCCTTAAAGGTCTTGAATCCTGATATCTATGGGAATTAGCATTACGCCTATCAGAGTAGTCATCATAGTATCTGTCATCATAGCCATCATAGCCATCATAATTTCTATCATAGGCCCTATCATGCCCTCTAGATCCATGATTATAATCATCTCTAAAGCGATTATCATTTGATGGTTGGAATTTAAGGTTATCTCCCATATCATGCATAGCCTGATTTATAGTGGTATCAAACTCAGCATCAGAGATATCTTCATAAATATCTTCATCCTTATTGCTTGAAAATGGATTGAATCTTGAAAGGCCTTTGGATTTCTTTTCTACCTTTTGAGGCTCTTCGTTCTCCGCATACTGATTTCTGCCTTGGATGTAATCATCATAATCTCTTTGAGCATCTAGATTGTTTTGATGGAATTCCTCATAATTGTTTGCAAAGTATTTATCAGGATTTCTTGAATAAGAGTCTTTAATCGCTCCGGAATACTGATGATGATGTGAATCAGGCCTTCTTCTTGAATCATATTGATTATTGAAATTATCCCTAGGAGCCCTGCTTTCCCTATAGTTCCTATCTCTTGAATAATTATCATAATCATAGCTACCATAATCATTATAACTATTATAATCATCATAATAGGAATCATTGGAACCATAAGGAGAATTATAATTGGAATTATAATTTGAGTTATAATTTGGATTGTTTCTGGATTGTTTAGCTTGACGTCTTATTTCCCTAAGCTGTCTTTTACGCTCTTTAGCATCAACCAATTCCAAATCATCTAAATCTTCCATACGTCTATAATGGCCAGGTTCATGATTTGGCCTAATTGGATTGAAATTGGAATTGAAATCATCATCGTAAAAATTGCGAGTTCTTAAATGGGTTCCTCTCATATTCTCGAAGATGATGTCTTCAATCTTCTTAGGGCTGGAAACGTCCTTCAATTCCATATCCTTTCCATCGTAAGCGCTGTATAAGGTTATAGTGCCTACTGAAAATATTTTTCCAAGAAGACTTTGGGAACGGCTTACATCCTGAATAGTGTTAAAAGGCATGTAGTTTTTCTTTTGCAAGAGTATGCCCTTTTCAACAATCACTCTGCTTTCAGTGATTGTATACTTGATTGAAGTCCAGATTAAAAGCTTTAATATGATGTATAGCAATACAATCATTATTAAGATAAACACAGCTATTGCGAAATAGCGTGTCATTGGAACTTTGGTTGATTCAATCAAATAGACATTCATGTTCCCAATGTATTGAATTCCAGCAGAATACAAGAAAAATAAAAATCCCAACACAAACATTGATATTAAAATTCCTTTTGAATAGACAAAAATATTAGGTTGTGCCTCGTATAATATTTTTTCATGAAATTCTTCTTTTTTATCTTTACCAAACATTAGTTTATATTTATAATTTTTATTTTAAATATAGTTTATGTAAAAGAATAGGTTAAAATTGAATAAATCAAGACAAAAAAGTTAAATTAACTTAAAAAAAGTGAAATAATTAAAAAATAAGAATAAAAAAATAAAAGTAATAATAAAAAATAAAAAAAAGAAGAATAAAAATGAAAAAAGGGGAAAAATTAGAGATCTACTGCTTCTGCATTGAAAACATCAATTATTAGATCTTCTGCAACTAAATCTGCAATATTTCCTCCGAATTTAAGGAAATGTTCAGTTTTTAAATGAACTCCTAAAATTTCAATAGATTCCCATTGTTCTACAAACAATAATGTTCCGTCACCAGTATTGCTGTACAAGTTGTAATCTACATTTCCATCTTCTTTTCTTGAGTTTTCAATTAGGTCTTGTGCAAATTCTACAATTTTTTCACAAGCTTCTTCATCCTTTGGGATTGCTTTTGCTAATACGACTATCATAAAATCACCAACTAATAATATGTATTATTTTTATAATTTTTTAGATAAAAAGATATCTAATAAATGGGGATATAAATAGAGAATTGTTCATTTTAAAGTTAAATATATTAGAAAATTATCAATAAGAGGTGAAAATAATTTTCTAAATATTTAACTTTGGTTGAGAAAAACTAATTCAAAAAATTTTTTCTAATAAATTTAGAAATAAAATGGATTAAATAGTTTATTCATCAAATTTTGGAATTCCAGTGATTCTGAGTCCTCCATAATGGGATCTGTATTTAATGTTTAATCCAATAAGGAGTGGGGTGATTTTTTCAATAACTCTTGATTTCTCTAGAATTCCTGTATCAATAGTTCTAACTCCTGGGAGTTTATTGATAAGTTCAGTAGCAATTCCTTTAGCCTCATTATCATCTCCTGCAATCAAACAATCACAATCAATATCATTTGGAATATTGGATAAGTGAGAGTTACTTATATTACAGAACGCACATATTACCTTTGCACCGGTCCCATCTAAGATCTTTGCAGTTCTTTCAGCAGCTGAACCTTCCATTAAGTCAATGAAACGGAATGGTTTTCCACCGATAGCTGTTTCAAGTGGGACTGTTGCGTCAAGGACAATTTTATCAGTACAGAATTCTTTAATTCCTTCAAGTGTAGGTTTTTGAGCTGCAAGAGGCACAGTAAGGATTAAAATGTCTCCTGCTTTTGCTGCATCTTCATTTGCCATCCCTACAATGTTCAAATCATAATCCTTTAGTTCCTCAATTGTTTCTTCTACAACAGTTAAAGCTTTTTCTTCCTTACGGGAACCTACAATAACTTCAACACCTTCAATTGCAAATCTCTTTGCAATTCCTAAACCTTGCGGACCAGTTCCGCCAATTACTGCAACTTTCATTTTTTCCTCCGTAGAATATCTGAAATAATTAGAATAGTTTTAAAAAAAAAGTAATGGAAATCAATCCATTACTTTTTTAACATCCATTTTTAGGCAATTACTGAGCTTAGTCAATGTCTAACATTACAACAGGTTTGATTAAGTCTTTAGGTTTTTCTTTCATCAAGAGTAAAGCATCTTCGATTTTTTCAAGACCTTTGAATTTGTGGGTAACTAATAATTCAGGGTCTTGTCTACCGTATAATGCTAAGTCAGCAAGTCTTTCCATTCTTACTGCTCCACCAGGACATAATCCGTTTTTAATGTTGATGTTGGACATACCGCAACCCCATAGTTCACGTGGGATTAATACATTGTCAGCGCCACTTAAGTAGTTTACGTTGGATACGGTTCCTCCTGCTTTTGCTGAACCGATAGCTTCTTTCCATGTGTTTTCTAAGTTACCACCAGCAATAACTACTGAGTCAACACCTGCACCGTCAGTGAGTTCTCTGACTTGATCATCGATTGCACCGTTTTTGTAGTTGATGATGTCGGTTGCACCGTATTTTTTAGCAACTTCAACAGAAATTGGACGGGTACCTGCTGCGAATAATCTACCTGCACCTAAAAGTTTTGCACCTGCAATAGCGGAAAGACCTACTGCACCAATACCAATAACTAATACAGATCCACCTAATGGAATGTCTGCATTTTCAGATCCCATCATACCAGTAGACCACATGTCGGTTAACATTACAGCAGCTTCTTCTGACATTCCATCTGGAATTAAGGTTAAGTTTGCATCAGCCATGTTTACATGGAATCTTTCACCGAATACACCGTCTTTGAAGTTAGAGAACTTCCAACCACCGAGAGGTTCCATAGTTTGTGATGGGTATCCTCTTTGAGCTGCTTCATCGTCCCAGTCAGGGGTAATAGCAGGTACAATTACACGGTCACCAGGTTTGAATTTTTTAACCATGCTACCTACTTCAACAACTTCACCAACAGCTTCGTGACCTAAGATCATGTCTCTTCTGTCACCGATTGCACCTTCCCATACAGTGTGAATATCTGAAGTACATGGGGATACACAAGTTGGTTTAATGATTGCGTCCATTGGTCCACATTCAGGTACTTCTTTTTCTACCCAACCGATTTCATTGAGTCTTTTCATTGCAAATCCTTTAAAAGTTGCCATTTCTTTCACCTCAAAAAAATTAGAAGAATTTATAAAAAACCTATTTTAAAAAAGGATCCGTGTTAAAATTTTAAAAAAACAGTCCAAAATCTTAAAAAATCAAGATTTAATACTGTTATAAACCATTATTTTCTAAAAAAACATAATGAAATTAAGTTAATTTAGAAACAAATAGATTTAATATAAATACTTTCTGAATAAAGATTTAAAATCTACCATATATAAAATTTACTATTTTTTTATAGATTAAATTCAAATTAAAGGAATTATATTGAATTAATAAGAAAAATAAGCTCAAATGATAATTTTTCATTCAAATGATAAGAAAATAAATTCATATCGAAAAAATGATAAAAAAAGTAAAAATCATAATTCCATAAGAAATTCATAAAACAAAAATGAAAAAATAAATTCTAAATAAAAAATAAAAATCATGCCAAAAAATTTATCCATAAGAAAAAAATTTTAAGAATAAAAATTAAAATCAAAGGAATGATAAAAAAACAAGTCAATGAAAAAAATTTTGATTGATGATGAAAAATTATTAGAAAAATGGATTTTTTCTAGATTATTAAAATAAAAAGAAGTAAAAAGAGTGAAAAAAGAAGTAAAAAGAGCGATAAAAGAAGTAAAAAAAAAATAAAAAAAGAGTAAAAACAATAGATATGATTATTTTAATATATCTTCCTTGAAATACCTATAGAACCTATAAGCATCATTCAAATCAGATTTATCTTCTAATAAAAGCATTTCAGAGTTATCAAATACCACATCATCAAAGAAAAGGAATAATGATGCAAAAACATCTGAAACTGTGAAGAAGATATTTGGCAAATCATCCACTATAAAGAAATTAATTTTTTTATCTCTTACCAATGCCTTTATGATATTTTCTGAATCAGATTTGACAACTAAATCATAAATGTTTTTAGTGGTTATTATATCCAAATACCCATCATGATTGATTAATGCTTCAGCAATAGCATCCATAAAAATCTTAGAGAAGACAGGCAAGATGATACAGATATATGTGGAATTCTTAATATTATCCAAGTATACATTAATAGGTTTAGCAAATTCAGTGATAGTTGATTTAACTATTGAAGCTCCATTAAATACAGACAATTCCTTTAAAAATTTATTCGGAATGGATTTTATAGAATGATTTTCCCAGAATTCCCCATTAGTATCAACAGCTTCCATGTTATACATTAGATTTTCTAGATTCTTTGCAAGCAAAAAACCGATAGATGATACTGAATACAACTTATTTGAAAACTTTTGAATTAATTTGCAGGATTTCAATTCATTCAAACCTCTGGAAATATTACCAGGTTTTCTATTAAACTCAGATTCCAATTCCTTTATTGTTTTGCTGGACTCATATAAACTAAACAATAACTTCAATCTTAACTCAGAAGTGACAATGAACTTCAATAAGTTAAAATCATCCAAATCATTTATTCCATCAAAGTAGTCAGACTTAATAACTATCCCCCCTGCCATTAGGATATATGAGGTCTTCAAGTGAAACATAATCCCCGCATAACTCTTCATATTCCTCAAAAAGTTTCAAACCAAATTTTATAGCTTCTTGATTGGTGGAAACCAATACACTATTTTGATTGAACTGATGATTTTTAGTATAAAAAGCTGCAACAAAACATTTATCTGAAACTGTGAAGGCAAATTCAATATTATGATCGTTAGGTTTCAATTTGACAAATCTATTTTTAATTCCGGGACTTTTTGGCACATAATCTATAATGAAGTTTTTTACAGCTTCAGAAACTTCATCCGGAAGTATCAATTCAACAGTACAGTCATTATCGACCCAATAGCTAATGATATCATCATGTTTTGGATGGAAATAAGGAAAAATGCCTTTTAAAAATTTAAAGCCCATTAAGGAACGTTGAAAAGTCTCAGTAGCTTTGAATAAATCAACATTATTGGATTCAATTATTTCAGAACCCTCAAGGGATGACAAATCTTTTATTGCATCAATATGAATATCTATAAGAGATTGATTGAGGAAGTCTGATTTTTCTCTTAAAAACTTAGCAGATTTGTTAAAATAGAGAATATCAGTTAATTTCAACCTTGTTTTATTATACAAATAAAACTTTTCTTCTATATTGTAAATAAACTTTTTTTGCTCTAGCTTATTGATATTATCAAGAATTGAACTGTAACTGTAACCTGTTTTCTCTTCAATCTGCTTTATTGAAGCGCCTGAATTAAATAAACAGCCTAAAATTTTTAAACGAATCTCAGAGTTTATTAAAAACCTGATGTCATCTTGAAATTCAATAAAATTTTCTTCCAGATATAGATTTGACAAATTCATACCTCCTTCCATTCTTATTGATATTTATATAGCAAAATATATTTAAACTTTTTAATTGTTTAATAATATAAAAATAAACACTTAATTGTATAAAGTATTTTTGAAAAAAATGGACAATTAATTAAAAAAAAAAATCAGCCCAAAAATGAAAAATGAATAAAAAAATGAAAAATGAGTGAAAAAATGAAAAATGAGTGAAAAAATTATAAAAATTAATAAAAAATAGAAAAATGAAATGGCCTCAGATCGCCCATCATTCATCACGTATCAGAGCTCATAGGGTTCATCACAGGCCATTTAATGATTATGAAAATATAAGAAATAAAATTAAAATTAATAAAAACTTTAAAATTAATAAAAAAAATTAAAAAAATGAAAAGTAAGTTCGAAATTATCCGAACATTACTCCACCATTGTCATCTAATTGGGCTTCTTTATTTTTACCTAAGATCTTGTTGATAGCATCCTCAAAGTCTGCCATAATGATATGGTCTCTTTCTTCACGGATAGCAAACATACCTGCTTCTGTACAGATAGCCTTTAAGTCTGCACCAGCGAATCCTTCTGTAAGAGCCACTATATCATTAAGATCAATGTCAGAAGCCAAATTCATTTTCTTGGTGTGGATTTTGAGAATTTCAAGTCTTCCTTCTTCATTTGGAGCTGGAACTTCAATGAATCTGTCGAATCTTCCAGGTCTGAGCAATGCTGGGTCTAAGATATCAGGTCTGTTGGTAGCACCAATGATACCAATATCTCCACGGGATTCGAAACCATCCAATTCTGCAAGCAATTGCATGAGAGTTCTTTGAACTTCCCTGTCTCCACTGGTGGAACTTTTAAGTCTTTGTGCTGCCACTGCATCAAGCTCGTCAATGAAGATGATACTTGGTGCCTTTTCCTTAGCAAGCTCAAACACTTCTCTAACCATTCTTGCTCCTTCACCAATGTATTTCTTAACGAATTCAGAAGCAACAACCTTAATGAATGTTGCATTGGTTTCGTTAGCCACTGCCTTTGCAAGCAAGGTCTTACCAGTTCCTGGAGGACCGTACAATAGAATACCTTTAGGTGGGTCAATACCGACCTTTTCAAACAATTCAGGGTGTTTTAAAGGTAATTCTACAGTTTCCTTAACTTCAATGATTTGATCATCCAAACCACCAATAACATCATAGGTTACATCAGGTTTGGCGTCAATTTCCATACCGGAAACATTTGCATCCTTTTCAGAAGGCAATACTTCAACAACACCAAAGGTCTGTTGATTTAAAGCTACTCTTGAACCGGGTTTCAATAACTTTTCATCCAAGAACTTTGAATAGTTAATGAGGAAACTTGGTCCAGTACTGCTTTTTACAGTCAATCTTGAATCATCAATGACTTCAGTAATGGTAGCCAATATAAGTGGAGGTGATCTGAATCTTTCAACTTCACCTCTTAATGATTTTAACTCTCTTTCTAAACGAATCTTTTCATTTTCAGTTAGAATCTTGTCTTTTTCAAGCTTTCTAACCTTCCACATGAGATTACGTTTGGTTTTTGTATTTTCTGCTTTTAGCAAGTCAAGTTCTTTTTGAAGTTCTTCAACAGTTTTAGGCTCATCTACTTCTTCTATTTTAGTAGGGCTTGGGATATTTTGAACTTCATTTGGAGAATCTTCCATAATATACTCCTCCTTTAGATTAGTTATTATCAACATAAATTTTAAATTTAGTTTTCAAATGTACTAACTAATTTCATATCATAGTTTTACAACAATTTTACATATTTTAAGATAGATTTGAGATTATAATAATTGTTATATATCATAATTCCATTTAAATCTAAATATTCGTAGATTATAAAATAATTTATACATAGTAATATATAAAGTTTTTCTTAATTTAAGTAAGAAAAATAATTCCATAAAAAATTCATCTAAAAAATGGATAAAAAATAGACTATAAATCATGAAAGAAATGAAATGAAAACATTGTAAAAGGATTATTTCCTTTTGATCTTTACAATACTTCCTAATGTATTTGGACCTGATGCAGAACTTTTAAATGATTCCAAATCCATTTCATCATATTTTTCAATAATGGTAATGCCCAAAGTCTTTTCGAACTTTTTAGCTAATTTAATGTCCGGTTCCATCTTTCCTGATTCGATTCTGTTGATTACTGAAACCTTTTCATACATCTTAGCTCCTAATTCTTCTCTGGTCCAACCCTTAGATTCCCTTGCCTTTCTGATTAATACATTATAATCTTCTACAAGCTCATCCATAGGTTCTTCTCTGCGTCTTCTTTGAACATTCTGCCTGTTTGCTTTAGGTCTTTGAGGATTTCCATTTTTGTTTCTTGAAACAAATTTCCTCTCAAGAGGAGTGTCCTTTTGAACTCTACCGAATTTAGAACATTCCTTGCAAACTTCTAAAACTGAACCATCTATTTTTGTTCTTATAGGCCTGCCTTCTATAGGTTTACCACATATTTCACAATTCATGTTTAAATATATGATTTTTGAATTATATAATGCTTTTTAATTAATTCTAATAAGCTATTTACCAAGTTAACTGAAAAATAGATGATGGAATGAAAAATAGACATTGAAAATTAGGATTATAAAATAAATTAAAAAAGAAATAGCTAAAATAGTGGAAAATATCAAAAAATAGTAAATGGATTAGACTAATCTATTCACTCTTATTAGCCTTATAATCCTTCATTTGGGTTGATTGCTTTTTGCCAGAGTAATATCCTCTGAATACTTTTGCATCATTTAAGGACTTATTCAATTCCTTATAATCATCATAATCATTGCTGATTACAACAATATGAGCTGGAGGATGGATCTTTTTGATTTGAACAATTGCAGTTGCAGTGTCTTCCTTTATACGAAATGCAGTAGCCACTTTTGATTTGGTCCTTAATGGAGCCTTCAAGATGTTTTCAACAATTTTATCTGCATATTTCGCATCAATCTTTTTAGGTTTTGTAGTTAAATTTAAATTTGCATGTCTTTCAACATCTGCAATCGCATTAAGAATTTTTGAATTGTTTTCTCCTCTAATCAATACCAAAGCCATATTATCCCTAGAATCATATAATAAAAAATAAAAAAATGATTTACATTATTTAAAAATCTATATATTAATATTAGATTTTTTTATTTAAATATATTACTATTAAAAACTAATTAAACTTGAAAATAAACAAGAATATTAAAAATTTTGAATAAAAACTAACAAATATTTAAAAAAACTGAATAATAAATAAATTTAATTAAATAAATAGAAAAATAGATAAAAAACAGTAGAATTAATGAACAAAAATTTGAAAAAAAATATAGCATATGAAGAAAAATAAAAAGTTAAAAAAAAATAAAAAAAGAAAATTGGTTAAAAACCAATTTAAGATACACGATCTCTGAATGATTTCAATAATCTTGTTCTAAATACAACCAAGACTATTAAAACAAACCCGATTGCTGTTTGAATAGAACCTAAAATAGTAAGCACAATGGAATTGATAGGTAAATTCCATGCAGGAGAAGTTCTACCATTAGGCAACGGATTATAGTACACACCTACAGCACGGACATCAGGCTTAACGTTTAAATCGCTAGGTTCCACATAATCTACCCCAACGATAAGACCGTTATTGATACCCTTATTGATCGATCCGGCTATTGTCGATGCATTATAACCATACTTCTTGACTGATGCTTTTACTACCTCACGGGTAATGTCGGACAAACCGGCTTTTTCACTTCCATAAACAGAAACAGAAACAGAATCCTTGGATATTGTAATCTCATTAATCAAAACATCTGTAGCTGAACGGACTTCCAGTTCATGATTACAGATTGGACAAACGTTATAGTTTTCTGCATCAGGGTATCCGGTAGCCCAACCACAGTCTAAACATACTTTAGAGTAATTTTCATCCATAGGATAACCTGTGGTGTTTACTTCTTTCGGTACGAACATGTCTCCAGTACTGATTAATGATACGAGGTTCACTGCACCCCCACCGTATTTCTCACCAGAATCTCTAGCCACTTCTTCCATAGCTTTTCCGACGATATAGGCAGCAGGATATCCATCCCTAATCATCTTTCCGATGTTCACTGCAGTTTCTCTACGTACACGATCTGCAGTACCCATCTTAGGGTTACCTTGACTGTTCCTTAAGTGAATGATAGCTCCTTTAGAGCCTTGAGGTAATTGCACTACTCCACCTTCATGGTGAGTGATTCTGACTGTTCCGTCATTATCCACTACAACAAGATAAGCATTGAAACTTCCTCCAATAGCTGCTCCCATTGAAGGACCTCCAATAAGCAAACGAATACCTTCAAAACCACCAGCCAAAGCTACGGCAGATGCAGGACTGGAACCATGTTGCATAGCTCCAAGAGCATCAATAATCGCATAGTTCCTTTCTGTACCGTTACCTTCACCCCCGGAAAGAACTGCATATCCATCATTCTTTGACATAAGGAATGAAGATTGGAACATGTTGTTTGCAAAGGACATACTTCCCGCAGCAGCACCGTTAGGGTCTTCACCGCTTGGATCAGTAATAACAATTACGTTACAAGTAGCTGAAGCAGCAGCCATTACTGAAAAGAGCATTAAAACTAAAAATACTAAACCTATGATTCTATTAGACTTTTTACTCAAATTTTAACCTCCTATCCAGCAATACTATAATTATAAACACTTGTTGATTTTTCTAGACTTGAACTATCACTAGAAGTAGTTTTATTACCTGTAATATTAATGGTTGAGAAATCTTCGATAACAGTTACAGTAACAATACCAGTGTCTCTGTTTACACTAACATCCGCACCCGCAATAGGGGCGATTTTAGTACCTGGAATTGTTGATCTTCGAACGAATTTCTCTGCATTTGCCTCGGCCTCAGTCACGGGCAGCTCCCGTATGGATGTCTTAAGGATATCTCCATCAATATAACTGCCTTCTCTTAAACCAGAGTTCTGAACATTATAACGAATACTGTCAATAGGAACTATATCATTTCCCTTAACGATGATACCTGCAATAGGCACACCTTCAGCGACTTCAGCAGAGGATGCATATGCTACATAGATAATCAATCTACCACAAACAATTAAGATAAAAGCCAATAATAAAATTATTAAAGTATCTCTCCTAATTTTTAAAAACATAACATGCCTCTATAAATATAAATTAAGTTATAAAAACTTTTCAAATAAAATATAATTAATTAAAATTATCATATTTTCTCTACGATTCAAAAGAATCGCAAATAAAGTATAATATAAATATTTATTTAATTTACATATTATTAATAGTTAACTATAAAAAGGGTTTGTAGAATAATAAAAAGAGTTAAAATAAGTTAATATAAGAAAAGAAAATAAAAATAGAAAACATAGAAAAAAAATAAAATAAAAGAATAGAAAAAGTAATTTAAAAATTACATTTTAGTCATTAAATCCATTATTGAAAATGGCTCTCCTTCTTTTCTAACTCTTGGAGCTCCACCAAATGCTGCCATAGCATGTTTCTTGAAGTCTTCATTGGCTTTTTTAGAGACTTCACCAAAGATCATCTTATAAGCTTCACATTGAGGGTCTACAGCTCTTGGAGATTGGGTAGCAACTATTCCATTATAAGGACATCCGCCTCTGCAGAATTTAATGAACTTGCAATCTGCACAGTCCTCATCAACAAAACTCTTGAATTCCATTAGTTTTTCCCAAGCTTCAGATTTCTCCAAATCTTCCATGGATGGCTCATCGTATACATTTCCCATAATGTACTCATCCATTCCAACAAAACGGTAGCAAGGGTAAATGGAACCGTCATGACCAACAGCAAGGGTAGTTCCCATACAGTCATTGAAAGTACATAATGTTCCTACTCTTCTAAGACTGCTTTTTGCAATATGGTCCAAATCCATAATGACAAACTTATCCAAATCGTATAGGTACTTTTCTAACCAATCGATTAACAATTTTCCATGTTCCTCTTGAGGAAGTGCCCATGGATCTGCATTATCTCCACGCAATGATGGCAATGCAGCATGAATTTTCAAGTTCAATCCGTTTTCCTTAAAGAAATCATAAATCTCATCTGAGAAATCCTTGGAATATGAAGTGAATGTGCAGACAAAGTTGATTTGTATGCCATTATCAGTAGCTAACTTAACTGATTTCATGGTTTTATCAAAGTATCCTTCACCTCTTTGATAATCATTGATTTCCTTAGGACCATCAATGCTTGTACTGATAGCAATATTATATTTTGAGAATAACTTAGCCATATCCTCATCTAATAGCCATAAATTACTTTGTAGGGAAAAACCTTCAGTTTCATGGGTAGTTGCATCATTAAGCAATGGAAGTGCCTTTTCATAGAATTCATAACCTGCAAGCAATGGCTCTCCACCATGGAAGGTGAAATGTACAGGTTCGTCTCTAAAATTAGCTAACCATTTGACAATCTGATTTATGACATCAATATCCATTAATTCTGCATTTTCTTCAGAACCCCAACAATAGGCACAGTTGGATGGGCATCCTAAAGTTGGTATGATCATTACATGAAAAGTCATTTTATCCCTCAAAAATAAATTTTAAAAAGAATGAAACTATTGAAAGCAATTGATTTTAATTATCTAATAGAAAATTATTATAATTTTTTATTTAATTCACCGATGAGGTCCTTTTTAATAGTTTCCTCTTCTGATTTTTCCTTATCATTACCGGTTTCAAAAACATATCCGCAATTGTCACATTTGAATTCCTTTAATTCAGCATGTGCGTGATGATTATCAATGAATCTCCTGTGAGCAGTCTTATCAGTAGAACCGCATTTAGGACATTTTGCAATTAAATCTTCAAATTTCATTTTTATCTCTCCTAAATCTTTTTAAGTATAATTTTATTATAATTTTATTATAATTTTATTATAATTTTATTATAATTTTATCATAATTTTAATTTGATACTATAATATTGTTTGTCATTATTAATATAATTTAATTTAAATTTTAAAATTTTATAATCCCTATTTTAAAATACTGGTCAAAAAACAATAATAATCTACAATTGAATAGTATTATTTAATTAGTTTAAAGACAGTATTATTAATAAATCTCTTAAATAAAAATAAATAAACTTATATAATTAATTTAATAAATTAAAATTATATTACTTAATTTATAATTAACTTAACTTTAATAATAGGTAACAACTATGACTTTAGATATGCTGAAAAAAGGGAGTAGTGAAAATTTCCTTCTAAAACAGATCATCAAGAGAAACTTCACTACCAAATATAAAGATTCTGTATTAGGAATTCTTTGGAGTTTTTTAAATCCATTGATTACAATGGTATTATTAACAGCTATATTTTCCACCTTTTTTACAAAAAGTATTGAGAACTTCCCAGTTTACTTTATGGCTGGACGTTGCGTAATCGATTTCTTCAATAGTGGAACAAAAATAGCTATGACCTCCATTAAACGCAATAGAAGTATTTTGCAAAAGATTTTCATTCCAAGATACATATTTGCTATTGGAGGAATCTGTTCAGAATTTTTAAACTTTTTGATGTCTTTAATCGTTATGATAGCGATTATGATTGTAACTGGCGCTCCATTTTATGCGATGGGACTCTTTGCAGTTATTCCAATTGCAACCTTAGTTATCCTAATCACTGGAGTGGGATTGATTTTAGCTATTGTATGTACAAAATTCACAGACATTGAATACTTATACAAAATCTTTACAAGCTTATTAGTATACGCATGTGCAATATTTTATCCAATGGACATTGTTCCACAGCCTATTAGAGGATATATGGAACTAAATCCAGTTTATGGAATCATTGCTCAATTCAGGGAATTCGTAATGTATGGAAGATTCCCATCACAAACCATTATGTTAACAACAATTATATTTTCAATAGTCATCTTTATTATTGGAGTATTAGTATTTAGAAAATATCAAAACAAGATCACTTTAGAGTTATAAAAAGAATTTAAAAACAAATTTTGATTGAAAAAAGATTAAGGAGAGAAAAATATGAATGAAACAAACAGTAAGATTGAAACAAAGATAGTGCCATCTATTCATAACACATTCTCTCTCGAAGCATACCTAAAAACAGCTGAAGATGCTTCTTTAAGCAATCAAAAAATAAAATGTAATACTTATAAATTAGATGGTGAATTCATCAACTCCCATCAATACATAACTGATGATGCAGGTAAGTTTGAAGTTTCCTTTGACTCTGACAATGACTTGAAGATTGAACTTATTTTTGATGGTAGCGAAGAGTATGAAAAGACTGAACTCACTACTTTCTTCTTAAAGGAATCTGAAGAGGAAAAGAAAAGAATTGAAGAAGAGGAAAAACAAAAGGAACTTGAAGCAAAAAGACTTGCTGAAGAAAAAGAAAAAGAAGAGAAAGCACTTAAAAGAAAGCAAAACAAGGAAAGAAAGGCTAAATTATTAGAGGAATATAACAATAACCAAAGTTATCTCCAAACCACTGGTGATGACAATGTTGCTATCGAACTAAGAAATGTCAGCCTAAGCTTTAAGATAGGAAATGATAAGATAGACAACCTTAAGGAATATGTTATCAGGACCTTGAAGAGAAACAAGGAAAAGAAAACCATTTTTAAAGCTACTGATGATGTGTCCTTTAAAATCTACAAAGGCGAAAAGGTAGGTCTCATTGGATACAACGGTGCTGGAAAAAGTACTCTTTTGAAAATCATTTCTGGAGTTTACTCGCCTGATGAAGGTGATGTGATCATCAACGGTAACATTGCTCCTTTATTATCCTTAGGTGCTGGATTTGATAAGAACTACTCTGGAAGAGAAAACATATTCCTGAATGGTGCTATTTTAGGATATGATGAGAAATTCCTTAGAGAAAAGTATGATGAAATCTTGGAATTCAGCGAACTTGGAGATTTCATAAATCTTGCAGTTAAGAATTACTCTTCTGGTATGCTTTCAAAGCTTGGTTTTTCAATTGCTACAATAGTGGATCCAGATATTCTAATTCTTGATGAAGTATTAGGTGTAGGAGACATCACTTTCAGGAAGAAAAGTAAGGAAAAGCTCAAATCATTGATGGAATCCAACACTACTGTATTGCTTGTATCTCACTCCATTCCAGAAATCCGTTCCATTTGTGATAAGGCAATCTGGATTGAAAAGGGAAAAGTCCGTGAGATTGGAGAAGTAAATTACATTTGTGATAAATATACAAAAGAAGCTAAGAATGCAAGCAAAGAAAAAACCAAAAAACTAAAACCACAAAGGTTCTAATTTATTTCATCTAATTTAAAATAGCTTTCATAGCTATTTTTATCTATTTTTTATTAAAAAACTAAAAAAAAGTTATTTTTAAATTTTATCTATTTTTTAAAAGTATTTTTTAAATTTACCTATTTTCTAAATTAAAACTATTAAAAAAAGACTATCTTTTAAAAGTTCTGAGAACTTTATCTTTGGTGATATTGAATAAAACACCTACACCATGAGTTATTGGGTCTTTTGTAGATCCATCCAAATCATAGCGAACTGTTATAGGAATTTCAACTATTTTCAATCCTGATTCTGCTGCATCAACAAGCATTTCACTTTCAATTCCAAAGCCTGTATCCTTAAATCTGAAAACATTTTTGGATTTAGGAGAAAATGCTCTAAAACCGCTTTGGGAATCTGTTACCTTAGTTCCTGCAGAGATATTTGTGGCAATATCCAAGACCTTTTGTCCAACTCTTCTGTAAGCCGGAGTGTTTTCTTCAGGACCATTCATATACCTGCTTCCATTCACCAAATCTGCCCCATCCTCAATGATAGGCCTTACTAAATCAGGAATCTCTGAAGGATTATGCTGGCCATCACCATCTATTGTAATGATTATTGAATCATCTCCAATAGCTTTAAAACCTGATTTCAATGCTTCTCCCTTACCTAAATTAACGCTATGCTTTATTACTCTAGCACCCGCTTCAACAGCTACTTCAGAAGTCTTATCACTGCTTCCATCATCTACAACGATAACCTCATCAACATGCTCTAAAGTTTTGCCTATGACATCAGCTAAAGCCTTTTCCTCATTGTATGCAGGTATGATAGCCACTACATTTGCCATTTTATCACTTGAAAAAATAATTAATAAATTATGGAATTTTAAACAACTAAAAAATAGTAAAAAATGATTAAAATTGATTAAAATTGATTAAATTGCTTATAAAATTGAGATTAATAATTAATCTTCAATCCTATAATACCATTTCATCCATTCTACAGTTCTTCTTATTCCCTCTTTAGGGTCAACTTTCGGATCATGCTTTAAGTCACGAATAGCTTTGGAAAAGTCAATGGTCTTGACCTTTGTAGTGAATGCTTCAGCAGGAGTGTAAGTAACTAAAGAGTCATCTATTCCTACAGCTTCCAATACCAAGTCGGAATACTCTTCAATGGTCATTTCCCATTCCTGTTTACTTCCAACATTGTAAACTTCACCAGGAATGAAGTTATCTACAATATTTGCAAAGGTATTTGCAGTGTCTTCAACATAATCAATAATTCTCTTATGGCCTTTATGAACTGAATAAGGCAATCCATGAAGGGCTTTGTAAATAAAAATAGGAATGAATCCTTTATATGGAGAATAAGCTTCATGAGGACCATAACAGTTTACAGGACGTACTCTTACGGTTTCAGTTCCAAACATGGTTGCGGAGTTCATGCACATCAATTCTCCAGCCCATTTGGAAATTGCATAGTCATTCATTTGATAAGTGTCTTTAATTGGCCTGTTTTCCATTACATCTTCAGTCATGATTCCTTCATAATCACCGTAAACTTCAGCAGATGAGAATGAAATCATTCTGAATCCTAATTTCTCTTGAAGACGGATCATGTTCTTTAAACCGATTACATTGGTTTCCCAAAGGTTTTCATAATATCCTTCACCATTCCATCTTCCATATTCAGCAGCTAAGTTGTAGACATAATCGAACTTTTCATTATCATCAAAGATCCTTTCCATTTGACGATAATTACGAATATCCCCTCTAACATAGTCAGAATAGGAATCGGAGTATAAGTCAGCCTCATCTTCATGATGCAATAAGTCAACTGACAATACTTCATGACCTCTGCTTCTAAGTTCATTTACAAGATTAGTTCCTATAAATCCTGCTCCTCCAGTTACCATAATTCTTTGAGTTTCCATAAAAAACACCTTTTTATCAAATAAATATCAATTGCAAAATAAAATTTAAATTAAATGTCAATATCATCTAGGCTTTCAGGCTTCTTGCCTCTTACCCTTTTAAAAAATCCTAATTCTTCAAATTCATTTAAAGTGTATTTCATCTGTGCCAATTTTGTATATGCTATATCCAAACGATTTTCCAGATTGTAGGTTCTTTGATTCTGACGAATCCTGGATTTCCTTAAGTCTCTTTCCAGATTAGCAATTTCATAATTGGCATCATTCAGTTCTTTTGTCAACTTATCTATAAGCTCATTTAATTTTTCATTGTCCTGCCTTTCAGCTTTAAGATATCTCCTAAGAATATCAACCCTATGATTCAATTTCTTGGTTTCAAAGGCTAATTCTTCAATATCATACTGCTTAAGTTCCATTTCCATTGATTCAAATCTCATAATGTCTCTTGAAAGGTTTTCCCTTTCTATAGCAAAATGCTCTATCCTATCTTCATAGGATTCACACCTTTCCTTGAGAATGCGATTTTCCTTTCTGTAATTGGAAAGCTGTATCTTCAGCTCTTCGATTTCCTCTTCAAGGCTTTTCTCATTAATCATTGAATCACTTAAACAATTGAAAAATTAAAAATAAAAAGTGGATAATTGTAAAATTAAATTATCTCATTTTTAATAAAGTTTAGAATTTCATCTTTAGCCTTTTCATCTTCCAATGCAAATCTTAAGGAAGTTTTTAACCAATCGATACGGTTACCTATATCATAGGATTGGCCTTTAAAGACTTGACCATAGATTTCATCCAATTTAGACAATGCATCAGTCAATTGAATTTCACCACCATAACCTGGCTCTACATTTTCAATGCAGTCAAAGATGTCTGGAGTGAGAACATATCTTCCCATAATAGCCAAATTACTTGGTGCAACTCTTAACGGTGGCTTTTCCACCAATTTATCGATTTGATAGATATTAGGTTCAATCTCTTCACCGCCAATGATACCGTATCTTTCTACCTTTTCATCAGGAACCTCTTCCAAAGCGATGACTGACTTGCCATATTTCTCATAGATGTCAATTAATTGTTTTGTGCATGGAACAGTGTCTTTAGTGATTGTATCCCCTAACATAACAACAAAAGGATCATTTCCGACATGTTTCTTTGCACAATAGATAGCATCACCAAGACCTTTTTGCTTCTTTTGCCTTATGAAATGAATATCTGCCAAATCAGAAATGTATTCTATTTCCTTTAAAAACTCTTCTTTGCCTTTTGTCTTTAAATGATGCTCCAATTCAAAAGACCTGTCAAAATGGTCTTCGATTGATCTTTTACCTTTACCTGTAACAATTAGAATGTCATCTACACCGGAATTTACTGATTCCTCTATTACATATTGAATAGTAGGCTTGTCATAAACCGGTAGCATTTCCTTAGGTTGAGCCTTTGTAGCAGGCAAGAATCTTGTTCCTAAACCTGCTGCTGGAATAACTGCCTTCATCATTACACCTCAAATAAATTAGAATTTTAAAATTCTTATAAATCTAATAATTCTTATTCAAAGAATTATTTAAATAATTAGTATATTATTATTTTTATTAATAAAAATATATAAATCTGATGAAAAAATAGGCTATTTAAAAAAATAAGCAATCAAAATTTGTTAAAATAAAAAAGTGAAAAATCAAATAAAATCAGATAAAAATAGATTATAAAAATGGTGCAGGGGACGGGAATCGAACCCGCGAAGGGACTAACCCACTAGGCCCTCAACCTAGCGCCTTTGACCGCTCGACCACCCCTGCATAAAAACAGAAAAATAGTACAGTACTATATAATATATTTATTATCTTATTTAAATATTACTACCAACTTAAATAAAAGAATTAGCTCATAAATCAAATAAGCTCAATATTCACATCCATAGATTCACCGTTAGCCAAATCTTTAATCAAATCTCTATTTAAATCAATAGCTGCTTTGTTAGACTTAATCATTAAGGTTCTAGAGCACACAAATGTGCTTTTTCTGCAAACAATATCTGTTGGATGAGACAAGGTTAAATCATGATGACCATAACCCTCTATAGTGTCGGAGGCATTGGGAGTCCTTAATTCGACTATGACTTTTGTATCATCATTAGCCAGTTTTTCCTTAAATCCTTTTGGAAAATCCTCCATTGACTTGTCAATATCCAATCCGATAATGCAATCTCCAGCAAGACTCAAGTCCTTATCCTTTGTGATTTCAAATGTGGATTTATGCAAAGACAATACATTTTCATGCCCTTTTGCCTTAATCTTAAAATTCATAATAAAAGTTATGCAAATTATTTTATAAAAATATTTTTAAAAAACCAATGCCAAATAGATATATGATAAGATAAACAATGTAATTTTTCTAAAGGAGTTTTTAAATGATATTGAATACTGGCTTAAGAACAGACATTCCAGGATTTTTCAGCGAATGGTTCTATAATAGAATAGACGAAGGATTCGTTTATGTAAGAAATCCATATGCTAAAAATCAAATATATTCTTATAGACTAGACCCTGAATTGATAGATTGCATAATTTTCACTACAAAAAATCCAAGGCCTATGTTTAGGAATCTTGAAAAAATAGATAAGTTCAATCAATACTGGCATGTAACAATCACTCCTTATGGAAAAGAAATAGAACCTAATGTTCCACCTGTTGATGAAGTAATCGATAGCTTCAAATTCCTTTCTGAGAGATTAGGAAAAGAAAAGGTGACACTAAGATATGATCCTATTTTCATTAGCGAAAAATACTCTCTAGAAAAACATATTGAATCCTTTGATTACATATTAGATTCTTTATCTGATTACACAACTGAAGCAATCATTAGCTTTATAGATTTATATGAAAAGACAAAGCGCAATTTTCCAAATGCTAAAGAAGTGACTCAAGATGAAAGATTGAGGATTGGAGAGGAATTTGCAAAGATTGGAGAAAAATACAATATTAAAGTCAAGACCTGCGTTGAAGGAACTGAACTGGAAAGATTTGGAATCGATTCAAGTGGATGCATGACCAAGGAAGTCATTGAAAAGGCAATAAATAAGAACCTAAATATTCCAAAGCAAAAGGCAAGAAATGGAGAGTGTTATTGCCTTTTGAATAATGATATAGGAGAATACAACACTTGTGATCATGGTTGCCTATACTGCTATGCCAATTCAAATAAGAGATTGGTCAAAAGGAATTTGAAACTTCATGATCCAAAATCCCCTCTCTTGATAGGGCAAATAAAGGAAGATGATATAATAATCGAAAGAAAACAGGAAAGCTGTATCTCAAATGAAAAGACTAAGCAAACTAGATTATTTTAAAAAATAATTATTTAAAATTAGAGAATAGAAAAAAGGATGATATCATGAATGAATACATAGCATATTGCGGATTGGATTGTGAAACCTGTGAAGCTCGCATAGCAACAGCAAATGATGACAATGAACTACGTGAAAAAGTTGCAAAGCTTTGGAGCGAGCTAAATGGTGTTGAAATAAGCCCTGAAATGATCAATTGTGTAGGTTGTCGTATTGATGGAGTGAAAACTCCCTTCTGTGATTCAATCTGCCCTATAAGAAAATGCGCTTCAACTAAAAAATATGAAACATGTGCAGATTGTGCAGAACTTGAAGAATGTGAAAAAGTAAAAATGATTTTTGAAAACAATCCTGATGCATTAAAAAATCTAAAAGAATATAACATTTACACATAATAATTTATGCACAAAAACATTCCATTAATTTAATAAAAATAATGATTAATTAAATTAAAAATAAATTCAAAAGTTGTTAAATTATGAAAGGAACATACTGTTTAATCATATCTATGAGAAAAAGTGAGAAACTTAACATAGGGCATCTACATCAAGACTATAAATTTAGGAAAGGATACTATGTTTACATAGGTTCAGCAATGAATTCACTTGTTGCAAGAATCAATAGGCATTTGTCTGATGACAAGAAACTTCATTGGCATATTGATTACCTGCTTAAAAATGAAAACAGTGAAATAAGGGATGTTCTCTTTAATGTTTCAGATAAGAAGATTGAATGTGATCTTGCATCAACAATAGCTGAAGATGGTGAGGAAGTTCCTAAATTCGGATGTTCAGATTGCAATTGCAATTCTCATTTAATCTATTTTAAAAGAAAAAGAGAGGCTATGAATTCTGTAAAAAGTGCATATGAAAAGTTAGATATGAAATATCATAATTTAAACTATTTTAAAAAAGAGTTAATTAAAAATAAGAATTAAAAATCAACCAGGAATAAAAAAAATAGTTCTCAGATTTTAAAAAGAAAAAATTAGTTATAAAATTAAAAAAAGTAAATAAAAAAAGAAAAAATAAGCCATTAATCCAAGAATGACTTAAAGAAATTTTCAAAATCCTCATCTCCCATAGGTTCTGGAGTTGAGAAATTGTCATTGATGAAAATATCACTTGCTAATTTTCTATAAGCTTCTGCCTCATTTGAATCAGGAGCATATTCAACAACTGTTTTTGCATCCAATTCACTTCTTTGAATCAAATTGCTTCTTCCTATGACTCCAATGACTTGAGTGTTGATTTTTTCTGCAAAGGAGCTTACAATCTCCTCTTCATTTTCGATTCCTTTGCAATTGCAAATGATACCTCCAAGGTTACCCTTTAGCTTCTTGATTCCTTTGGAAATGTTGTTTGCAGCATATAATGACATGTATTCACCAGATGATACAATGAATACCTCATCAGCATAATCCTCTCTTAGAGGAACAGAAAATCCTCCACAGACCACATCACCTAAAACATCGTAAAGAATAACATCAAACTCCTCATCAAAGGCATTTAGATTCTCTAAACGTTTCATTGCAACGATAACTCCACGTCCTGCACATCCAACTCCAGGTTCCGGACCTCCACTTTCAACACATTTGATTTGATTGAATCCTTCAAAAACCAAATCGGAAAGCTCTGGAGCCTTATTATCCTTTAAGGTGTTTACAATTGTAGGTATCCTTTTACCGCACAAGGTTCTTGTAGTGTCAGATTTAGGATCACAACCTATTACCATAACCTTCTTATCATCTTCACTATAAGCTGCTGCAATATTAGCTACTGTGGTACTTTTTCCAATACCACCTTTTCCATAGATAGCTATTTTCTTTTGTCTTTTCATCTTTACACCAATAGTTTTAAAATAATCCGTAATTTCAGTAAGTATAATAATTATTCTCTTGGAATCAATTTATAAACAAAATCGCTTTCCCTTAATTTCTCATCAATTGCTATTGCCACATTTGAACCTTTCTCTGCCTTTTCAATAGCTTTTCCATCAATTTGCATAGAATCAATTACATGGGTGATTGAACCTGTTGTTGGCCCTTGGACCATAATCTCATCACCAATAGCCAAGTCATCCCATATCTTTAGCTCTGCAACTTTAATCTTATTGTAATAATTAACAACCTTTCCAATATCCTTCTTAATGAATCTGGATTGGTTGTTTTCACTGATTTCATAAGGAACATTGAAGTAAAATCCAGTATCATAACCTCTATTGAATACCTTCATAAGCTCATCCATCCATTTAGGATCATATTGATAGTTTTCTGGATCTTCCTGATACAAGTCAATGGCTTCCCTATATACCTTAACTGCAGTTGCAACATAATCTGGAGATCTTGCCCTTCCTTCAATCTTAAAGGAATCGATTCCAGCTTCAATGAGTTCTGGAATATGTTCTATCAATGCCATATCCTTTGGAGAGAAGAAGTTTGTCCTATAGGAATCATCATAGGAATTGGATATTATGAATGACTCATCATCACATTCTGAGAAATTGATTACATCATCATTCTCATCTTCCTCAAAGCTCAATTTCCATTCCTTTCTGCATGGCTGGAGGCAATCTCCACAATTAGCGCTTCTGCCATACAATCCATAGCTCAAGAAGCATCTGCCTGATATTGCCATGCACATTGCTCCATGAATGAAGACTTCAGTCTCAATGGAGGAATCGCTTTGTTTCAATTTATTAGTGATTTCCTTAATCTCTTCCAAGGACAGTTCCCTTGATAGAATAGCCCTTTTGACACCTAATTTCTCCAATGCCTTCAATGCATAAAAGTTAGTTGTGTTTTCCTGAACGCTCATATGGGCTTCAAGGCCACTTTCGATTGCCAAATCTATTAATGAAATGTCTGATAGGATGATTCCATCTGCACCATATTCCTTGATATAGGGTAATTGTTCCTTTAGCATTTCAACATCTTTGTCTTTCATTATGGTATTTGTGCAGACATATAGCTTAGCTCCATACTCCCTTGTCATTTCACTTGCCTTTTTAATGTCTTCAAGAGAGAAATTACTTGCATTAACCCTCATATTCATATCTTCAAGGCCAATATAAACTGCATCTGCACCGTTTTTAAGTGCACTGGTCAATGAAATAAAATTTCCTGCAGGAGCTAACAATTCCACCATAAAAACAACTCATTAATAAATCAAACAAAACTTCATAAAAATTAAATAAAAATAAAAAATATAAAAATAGAAATTAAAAAAATAAAAAGATGAAATATTATTCATCTTCTTCAGCTGCATCCATTAAAGGTTGATAATAATCATAGTAAGATTCCGCTTCCAAATCCTCTGGAATCTCAGTAGGATAGTCTTCATTGATACAGCCTAAGCATAAATTGTCCCCATCGATGCCAATAGCTTCGATAAGAGACTCAATGCTGATATAACCTAAAGTTTCTGCACCTAACTGTTTTCTGATATCATCGATTTCCAAATTAGCTGCAATCAATTCCTCTTTAGTAGCAAGAGCAACACCGTAGAAACATGGTGCAATTACAGGAGGGCATCCAATCAACATATGCACCTCTTTAGCGCCTGCTGCCTTAAGGATTCTTACCAAGGATTCGGAAGTTGTACCTCTAACGATACTGTCATCGATTACAACAACACTTTTTCCTTCAAGTTCATGTCTTAATGGGTTTAATTTAAGTCTTACAGCAATTTCACGCTCTTCTTGGGTTGGCATAATGAAAGTTCTTCCAACATACCTGTTCTTGATTAGACCTTCACCGTATGGAATTCCTGAAGCCCTTGCATAACCAATAGCTGCAGGGATTGATGAATCCGGAACAGGCAATACCAAATCTGCATCAATAGGGTATTCCTTATACAATGCTTCACCGATTCTAAGTCTTGTATTGTAAACGCTTCTCTCATCGATTACACTATCAGGACGGGCAAAGTAAACATATTCAAACATACAATGTGCCCTTTTGGAACCTTTTGCAGATGGCAAGATATAGGAGTTGACCTTATTGTCCTTGAAGTAAATCAATTCACCTGGCTCCAAATCACGGATAAGCCTTGCATCAATAACATCAAAAGCAACAGTTTCAGATGCAACTACAAAATGGTCATCTGTTTCACCTAAAACTAAAGGTTTCATAGCCATAGGATCTCTTAAAACATACAATTCATCATTGATTAGAATAACCAAGGAATATGAACCTATTAACTTTTGGGAAACTGTATCGATTACCTTAAGGAAGTCCTTCTCAGTCTTAGCCTCTTCCTTAATCAAGTAACAAACAACTTCAGAATCAGTGTCAGATTTGAATTCATAACCTTTCTTAATCAATTCCTCTCTTAATGAACCTGAATTGACAATATCACCATTATGAGCCATAGCGATGAATCCATCATCCAATTCAGTGAAGAATGGCTGTGAATTTTCTATTTTTGATTGTCCAGTTGTGGAGTATCTTACATGTCCAATACCCACATTTCCAGCTAAGCTCTTGATTAAAGCATTGTTGAAAACATCAGTTACCAGACCCATTCCACAATAAAAATTCAAACCATAATTTATGTTATGAGTAGCTATACCTGCAGATTCCTGTCCTCTATGCTGTAAAGCATATAAACCGTAATAAATCAAGTGAGAAACATCCTTAAGATTGTCTTTAGAATGTATTCCTACAATACCACACTTATCTTTCAATATTTAATCTCCTTACCCTATTAAGACATAAAATTTTTAATAATTTTAAATCATGAACATAATATTTTGAACTTAAAAAAATATTATATAATTATTTATAAATTTTCTAATATTTATAATAAATCTTTTTGAAAAAAAATTAGTAAAAAAGTAATAAATAATTATTAAAAAATTATTAAAAAATAGATAGGAAAATATATTGAAATTCTTTAAAAAAATTAGATAAAAAATATAAAAATAGTGAATAAAAAGAAAATTAAAATAACCGATTATTTAACCCCAAAGGTTTGAAAAAGCATTGTAGATTTCTTCCTCATCATCTACATTCTCTTCATCATCATAATCATAATCTTCTTCTCTGTTGCTATAACTTGGATTTTCACTTGAGTCCTCCTCTTCATCCTCAATTGACTTTAAAGACTTGAGATTGAAAACATTTATGTCTTCCTTTTTGGACTCATCAATGAAAGCGTTGGTAAACAAATCATCATCTATGATTGAATCATCAGAATCATCATTTCCTTCAAATCTTTCATTATAGATAAAACCGTCATCCTTTGGAGTGTTGAAAATGTCCTTCTCCTCTATTGTCTCAAATCCTGATGTGGATAATGAAGAGCTTGAAGAGAACTCATCAATGTCATCGAACTTGAAATTGCTTTTGAAATTATTGTAATCCAAATCCTGCTTATTTGTATCAGAGAGGATAAATGCAGTCTTAATGATCTTCAACCAATCCAATGCATCTTCCTTAGACTCTGCACAAATTGCTCCTTGACCTATCATGAGATTTTTAGGACGGAAATTGTCTGTACTGATTAGAATGAACTTATAAACATCCTGAGACAAGTATTCTCCAAAGAGATCATACCACAATTCATTTAAGGAATAGACTTCCAATGAGTTCTTGCTATGAATTCCTTCAAATCGTGATTTCAAATCTGAAAAATCTGACTTGATTTGATCCAATTGTCTTTGGAGTATCTTTACTTCCTCCAATGCCTTTTCATTTTTCTCTCTCAATGATTTGGATTCTTTAACTAAAAGGTCATTTTCTCTACTTATCTTATCATATTTCAATGATTCCTCTTCGAAATCCTTTTTTAGTTCAGCATATTTTCTTTTTGAATCATTGATTGAAGATAGATTGGAAATGCTGTATAATCCTCCACGAATAATTGAATTTGCTATTTCATCCTCCATGAGATTATCATCATAATCATCATATTCATAGCCATTCAATTCATCAAGTGAAGGAAGCTTTAAGTATTCAATGTAATTAAACTCATTCTTCAAGGATTTCTTGAAGTTTTGATATAATTTATGATTTTCTGCATTGTTTTCGGCAGCAATTAAAACCAAATCTGCACCAATTACAGTATTTTTAGCTATTTCAATGTCTTTAGTTGGAATTATGGAAGAGATGTTCACATTAAAATTAGATAAGTCAAAATTGCTTACAGCCTTGGAAAGGAATTCCAAATAATCCAAATTTGTTAGGATTATCCTAACATCAACCAATTCCCCTGCATTTAATTCATTTGAGTAAGTATCTTCAAAATCGTTAAATCCATAATCGTTTTCTTCAAAATTATCCATTTTAACACTCCACTCTAAAAGAAAATCACTTAAATCCAATTATTTTTTTCCAAATTCACAATTCTTAAACATGAATCTTCTTATGCCAATTCCAAGCAGATTCCACTATGTCTTCCAATTCTGTAATTTGAGGTTTCCATCCCAATATCTCTTCTGCCTTTTTTGAATCAGCTATTAGGATATCTGGATCACCTGGACGTCTTCCTTCAATCTTTACATCGAAGTCAATTCCAGTAACCTTTTTGCAAGTGTCAACAACTTCCTTAACAGAAAATCCGTTACCATTTCCCAAATTGAAAATATTGCTGTCATTGAATGGCTCCTCCAAATATTGCAATGCTTTCAAATGGGCATCAGCCAAGTCATTTACATGAATATAATCCCTGATGCAAGTGCCGTCAGGAGTACTGTAATCATCACCAAAAATGGAAATGCTGCCTCTTCTTCCAAGAGCTGCATCCAATACCAAAGGAATTAGATGGGATTCTGGGTCATGGTCTTCACCAATTTCACAATCCAAGTCTGCACCTGCTGCATTGAAATACCTTAATGAAACATATTTCAAGCCACCGAAATCAGACTCATCCTTCAATAGGTTTTCAACCATTAGTTTTGATTCCCCATACGGATTGATTGGCTTCAATTCACTTTCTTCACTGATTGGAATGGATTTTGGAATTCCATACAATGCAGCTGTGGATGAAAAGATAAATTTTCTCACTCTGAATTCCTTCATGATTCTAAGTAAATTCAAGGTGTTTTCATAATTGTTCTTGAAATACTTTTCAGGTTCCTCAACAGATTCCGCTACAGATGAAAATGCCGCAAAGTGCATTACTGCCTCAATATCATTGTCTTGAAAGATTTCCCTCACTTTCTCACTGTCGCTTAAATCTGCATTTACAAACTCTCCCCATTTAACTGCAGACTTATGGCCTTTGGATAGGTTATCCAGAACTATTGTTTCATAACCTGAATTATTAAGCAATTTATTGACATGGGAGCCTATATATCCTGCTCCACCAGTAATTAATATCATATTATCACAAATAGCTAATCATTGATTTAATAAAATACTTTCCTTTATTAAATTTTAAAAATATTTGATTTTTATTCTATGTTTAAAATATATATTAATATTTACTTTATTTTAATGAATATATAACTTTTTACATAAATTAAGTAAAAATAAAGGAAAATTAATTGAAAAAAAGTGAAATAAATAATTAAAATTAACTAAAAGAATATTAAAAAAAGAAAAAAAGAAAATTAGTAAATTATTATAAGAATAATTTACGTAATTTTAAAGCTGCACTTGGTTGAACTTTAATTAAAGCCTTTACAAGTTCAGTGGTTCCAAGAGTTTCAAATTCAATGTCTTGGAAAGCTTTTGCAATGCTGTTTAAGTCATCATCATTTAAAGACCATAAGTAGTCACAAGCTTTGGTGTATTTGTCCATATCGTGACCCATAGCTTCATCAACTAAATCAGCATATTTCTTAAGGAATTCTTTGGAGCAGTCTCCTGCTGCAATAGCTTCAGCAGCGGTTTGTCCTGCCAATTTACCACCAGTAATACCACTGGTGATTCCTCCACCGGTTAATGGGTTAACTTGGCTTGCTGCATCTCCACAAAGCATGATGTTGTCATTGTACATTTCCTTTACAAGTCCACCAACAGGATCTCCACCTACATTCAATTCTACAGGTTGAGCATCCTTAAGTGCGTAACAGTTGTTTACAGCATCAACTAAGTATTCGTAAGCGGATTTTTCAGCCATTTCAGGAATGATAGCAAGTCCTGCATTTACGATATCGTCACCTTTAGGGAATAACCAGAAGTAACCTCCAGGTGCTACGCTACCGAAGTAGAACTCAAGAACATCGTTTCTTTCCATTTTAGCATTACACATTTCAAACTGTACACCAGCTTCCATGTGTTTAGGTTTGGTGATAGCTTTAAGTCCAGCCCATTTAGCTACATGGGATTCAGGACCATCTGCACCGATAAGGATTTTAGCGTTAATGTCGAAAACTTCACCCATGCATTCACAAGTTACAGTGTAGGATCCGTCTTCCTCTTTCTTAAGACCTTTTGCTTGGGTTTTGATTCTGATTTCCACACCTTCTCTTCCTGCTTCCATAGCCAAGTGTTTGTCAAAGACTTTTCTTTCTAAGATGTAACCTGCTTCTGGAAGTTCCACTACATCATTGGTAATCCATACATCAGTTCCATCAGGTGCAATCAATCTTACACCTTCAATTTCCTGAGTTCTAACCGTATCAATCGTGACAGTTGGCTCATTGTTATGGCATTATTCCTTGTTGAAGTTGCCATCATGTGGGTGTCATTGCTTGGCAGAGTCCACTATGGTTATTTCCTTGGATTTATGATCGGCGGTGCAGCACTTATGCTCATCCCCACAGTCATTTATCTGTTCAATCCCACAAAACGCGTACGAGCCAATTTCAACTTTAAGTTGTCCATAATCAATCGCAGTATGATATTCATTGAACTTTTGGTTGTTTGCATACTGGTTGGATTCTTCGCAGTGGGCGCAAGCATTGATGACATTGATATGTTGCTCCAAACAATCATTCTCCCCGGTGTTATGCTCACAAACCTGCCTATCAGTTCAGTCATCTACTACTTGCTGTACAGAAGCAGAAAATATCACACCGCATAATTACATAGCATCAAAAACAAATTGCCGACAAATGTCGGCAATTTTATTTTGCGCACATGCGCGGACTATATCATATACGCACTGCCCTGCATAAACAAAAAACCAAGTCT
>NZ_CALDKF010000027.1 GCF_937898925.1 uncultured Methanobrevibacter sp. | reverse complement strand
TCAGTTAAAGATGGAATTAGAAAACCGCCTTCTTTAAACAATATTTTCAAGGAATTAAAAGATGATTTAGAGATTATTTTCTGTATTAATGCAGGAGATATTGAAGCAGGAAATGCTGCTCTTGCATGGTTACGTGGGGATTCAAATATTCCGTTCCCAATGAAAAGAAGATTTGGTGTGAAAGGGGATGTAACTAAAGAAAATGCTTTACAATTTTTAGAAGCATTGTCTATTTTTGTTAGGTCTATTGGATATTCTGGGCTGGTTATTCTTGTAGACGAATCAGAATTTATTATGAACTTGCATGCTAAAAAATATAGAGATATTGCTTATAATTACATTAGGGATATTTTTGATGGCTGTAATTTAGGACAATTTGAAAATTCATTATTTGTTTTTGCAGGAACTCCTGAATGGTATGAAGATTCAAAAGTAGGGGTCGCATCATATGTTGCATTGCATGACAGAATTAGGACAAGTCTGGATGATAGCGGAAATGTTAATGTTAGAAAACCTATTTTTAATCTTTCAGGATTTAATGAGGAAGAGTTGGATAATGTTTCTAAACAGATTATAGAGATGCATTCTGTAGCATATGATTGGGATGCAAATAAGAAATTTGAATCAGCAATTGATGAAATCATTGAAAGAGCTATTGATGATGCTAGCTTAACTGATGGTAAGGTAACTCCAAGGATTTTTATTAGGCAATTTATTGAAGCTTTAGATGTTGTTGAACAAAATCCAGATAATTTTAAAACCTCAGCTGATATTATAGCATTATTTAACTTTGAAGAAAAACCTGATTGGGGCTTTGATGACGAAAATGAAGGAGAAAGAGACATATTTGATGATTGGTAATGTTATCAATCATAGTTTACTTTTTTGATTGAGGTTTAATATGGCTAATGAGTCAGCAGAATTATTAAATTTTAGATTAAGGCGTTTTCTTGTAAATGTTTTAGGCTGGAAAAAGCTAAATGAAATTCAAGATAAAGCCATTCCAGTAATTTTAGATGGGAATGATAGTTTAGTTATTGCTCCAACTGCTTCAGGAAAAACTGAAGCTGTTTTACTTCCTGTTTTCAGTGAAATCATTTCTAATGGTTTTGATCCTACCAGTGTTATTTACGTTGCACCTCTTAAAGCGCTTATTAATGATATGCATAATCGTATAGAATATTGGGGAGATTATTTTAACCTATCTGCAACCAAATGGCATGGAGACGTTTCTGCTGGCGTAAAATCTAAATATCTTAATAATCCTACCGATTTCTTATTAATAACTCCTGAATCTTTAGAAGTCCTTTCAATGAATAAAAGCCAAGGTCAAAAGTTTAAGATATTTCAAAATGTAAGATACATTATAATTGATGAAATTCACTATTTTGCTGATTCTGAGAGAGGCACTCAACTAAATTCCTTAATAAATAGGCTCTCTAAATATTCTAAACATGATATTCAACAGATTGGATTATCCGCTACAGTTGGAAATCCTGAGACAATAGCAGAATGGATAAATTATAAAGAACCAGCTATCCCTATTATAGATACAAGCAATAGGGAATCAAAATATAAGGTTGATTCATTAAGTGGTATAAATCTTGTTCGCCGTCTTGAAGTATTTAAAAATAAGAAGGTTTTAGTGTTTTGTAAATCTAGACAAACCACTGAAGAGGTTTTTAATCTTTTTAAAAACAATAGTTCTATAAAAAATATTTTTATTCATCACTCTTCTTTAAATAAGGACGTTAGGGAAGAGAGCGAAAGACAATTTAAAAGTGTTAAAAGTGGATTCATGTTCTCTACAAGTACGCTGGAGTTGGGAATTGACATTGGTGATATAGATGTGGTTGTACATATAGAACCGCCTTATAACATAAGTTCATTTTTACAAAGAGTTGGGCGTAGTGGACGTAGGTCTAAAGTACAAAAGTCCATAATCATCGCTCATGGTTTTGATACTTTGGTAGCTTTAGCAGATTTGATTTTACAGGAGAATAAAGTTGAAGATATAGTAATTTCAAAAAGGTCTAAGGACATTCTCTTTCATCAAATATTAAGTACCATTTTCAATCATGGTAAAATACATTTTAAGGATGTTTATAATGATTTAAGGAATTGTTATGCATTTTCAGAAATCACAAAAGATGATTATAAGGCATTGTTGAGGAAAATGGTAAAGGAGAATTTGGTCAAAATAGATGGGGGAGGATATTTAACCACTGGGTATTGCTTTGAGAAAATATTCGGTAAAAATAATTATATGAATTTTTATTCAGTATTTTATCCAAGTTTTGAATATTCAATTAAAAAAGGTAGAAAAACCATAGGAGGACTGGATATTTCTTATGTCCATATGTTAGATGAAGGTTCCCAATTTATTTTAGCTGGAAAACCTTGGAAAGTAAAGACTATTGATGAAGAAGGATTTTTCATTAGAGTCGAAGAAGATCCTAATCCTGATTTAAAAGCACCGCGCTGGTTTTCAGAAGGCCCTCCTTTAACTTATGACATTGCAAGAAAGGTTTATGATATACTTGTTGGCAATTTAGATAGTGAAGAAGAAGCTTCAGCTAATGAATTTTTAGACAACTTTGGTGATTTATCAACAGAGTATATAGACACTGTAATTTCACTGGCTAAAAAATGTGGATTTAGAAAAGGAATAATCCCTGTAGATATTAGTAGAAGAGACAATATGGTTACAATTTACACATTCGCTGGAAATAAAGCCAATAACTTATTGCCAAAGATTTTTGAATTAAAAGGTTATGGTTTAAGCAGAGTATATAATAATGAATATTTCTCTAGTTTTAAACTAGATGAAGAGATTTCTGTCTATGAGATTTCCAACGTTTTAGGAGATGTTGAGGAAATTTTTGCAGATGATGATTATATAGAAGATTTTATAGATATTTTACAAGAGGTTTTTAAGAATAAATTTATAGATTATTTACCTGAAAAAGATGTTGTTGAATTAAAAATGGATTTACAATATGATAAAGATGGATTAATTAATGTTGTTAATGAAAATGAATTTGTTGAAACAAAAAGTGACGTGTTTAAGGAAGTATTATTTAACAGTAGAGATTTAACTGATGAAGAGATTCTTGAAAGATTACATAGCATAGACAAAAAGGTAAGAACTGATTGATGGAGGAATAATAATGGCACATGGATTTAAAGATTTTTATTGTACTTTACTAGAAAATTTGGAAAATTTTGATGGAGAATATGCTTCATTTATTGATTGCGGTCCTAATTTATTTAAATTATTATGTGATTTATTGGATGAAGATGTTGATAAGGAAGATAGAATCAAAATTAATGCAGCTATTTCCTATTATGTAGTTCCAATGGATGTAATTCCAGAGGAAATATATGGTGCTTATGGGTATATTGATGATATTTTCATTTCTGCACATGTTCTAAAATTCCTTGCAGAAAAGTATAGTTTTGACTTCTTACAGGAAGCATGGGATTTTGGCAATGATGTTGAAGAAGTGATTGAAGATTGTTATGAAAAATCCTTAGAATCTTTAACCGATGAACAAATAGAAGCTATTCTGTTTTATGTAGGATTAGATTAAATCCAATTCCTCTTTGATTAGCTGAATTCATTTAATAGTGATCTGATATCCTGCAATTCAGTATTTTCTATTTGCATTTCTATGAGAATACCGCAACCATCATCTTCAGAGTCTTTAGTCAATATTTTATCAATTTCTCTAGGATAATCTTTTAGTATACTGACTATTTGTTCTAAATGCTCATTTCTCACTTTTCCTATGATTTGCAATGTCAATAACCCTGTATTTTGATCTTTAGATATGATTTTGAATCTTAACCCGTATTTCTCTGTATTAGTAGATTCTACAGCTACTTCATTTACCAAGTCTTCCATTTCTTTTGTTAATTCTTCTTCAATTTCTTTTTCTTTTTTGCTAAAATCTATTTTATTAGCATGTTCTGCCGCTTCCTCAATATCGTAACCTTGAATCATCAATTTTTTAGCTTCTTTAATTCTAAGAGTTCTTATTTCTTCGTTAATGACAAATCTTAAGCTATTCAAATATTGATCTATAAAGTTTTTATAGAATGTTTCTCCACTATTTCCTAATTTAATCCAAGCAATAAACTCTTCTTTAGTAATTTCAGAATTATTAAATGCAGTTTTGACGGATCCAGTAACAATGATTTCCTCTGTGAAGAAATCCATTTTTTCTTTAATATTCTCCTCTTCTTTCCTCTTTTCATCTTCTTCTATAGTGGCATTATTTAATTTCAAATATTCATCGTAGAAGTAGGTATATGGTTCATTGCCTTTTTTCCCAAGGTTTTTCCAAGTGATTAAAGTACTTTTATTCAAATCAGCAAAATTAAATGCTTCTTTTTCTGTAAAACCATCTTTAAGATAATATAAAACAATGTCCATTTTTCTTCTAAGTTCAGAATCATCATCAATATCAGAGCTTTCTACTGGTTTTTCTTCTTCGATAGGTTCCTCTAACTCTTCTTCTACTGGCTCCTCGACCACATCTTCCTCTTCTTCTATTATTGGCTGTGGGCTTTTTCTAATAGGAGTCTTTGCCCTTCCTTCTTCTTCAATATAATATTTTTCTAAGAAATCATCAAGAACCTTTTTATCTGTAAGTCTAAATCTCTCTCCATCTGGATTGGTTTCAATTAGGTCATGTTCTTGTAGTAAAAAAATACTTGAATCCAATAAAAATGGTTCCGGATAGTTAGAGTACATCTCTTCCTTTCTAAACACTTGTTTTGGACCTACATAACCTAAAAGAGTTTTCAATGATCTCGCTGCATTTACAGGTCTTTCACAGTCTTTACAATAATCTTTAAAACCATCTGCGCTTGATACAGAGTAATTAAATAGGGAAATTGCTTTTGTTTTTTTACAAATTACACATTCCTTGCTTAATTTGGTAGTTGTATCAATTATCTTTCTATTTTTAACATATTCTCCCCATTTATCTAAAAATTCATCTAAAATCTCTTTTCGGACAAGAGAATATTTATTGGTGGATTCTACAATCAATAAGTCATTTTCTTGCAAAACCCAAATGGTGTCTAATAATTTATCATTTTGGTATCCTATTTTCTGCAGGTCTTCTTTGTAAAATGGGATTTTTGGCTGAATATAATTTAATAATTCATTTAAGGTATTGGCAGCATGGATACTTCTTAAACAGCTTTTGCACTTGTCTTTTTTACTTACTGGATTAAGTTTTTTTCCACAAATGACGCATTTTTTATTTTTTGTTTCTTCTATGAGTCTAGTTATGTCTAACTGAATATCTTCTTTTCCTTCATATATTTCTACAGGTCTAACTTCAAACAATCCCTCATAAAATTCTTCCATCTCACTGAATTTTAGATCCTTAATTATTTTTTTAGTGATTTTTTTTCGAGGTTTATTAATATACAGAATACTGTCTCTAGGACTCAAGTATTTCAGCAATGACTTTACGCTAAATTTGTTTAATTGCTTAATTATTTTATCTTCAATAATTTTTATTTCAGCTAGTTTTTCTAAGGATTCCTCAATATCCTCTGGAGGGATTTCCTCTTTAATTTTTTGAATCTTTATGTTTTTGTTTGGGATTAGGAGGAAGCAATTATTGTCCTCAAGTATATAATCCAATTCTTTAAGGTCTAATTTGCTTAATTTTTTAAAGATATTAGTTTCTTCTTTTTTCCCTTTTTTCAGTTTTTTAGCTTCTTCACTAGCTTTGTAGTATTTATCGTATGGTTTTATTCCTAATTTTCCTTGAGTATAAAAATTTTTTAATCTAAATTCGGGGACGTTTAATTTATGGGAGATTTCTTTATAATCAAATCCCTCTTCTAAAAGTTTTACACAGTCATCCACTATTTCTTTTACACTTTTTTTCACAGTTTTCTGTTTTTTAGGCTTGATTTTTTTAAATTCATTGTAGAATTCTATATAGGATTCATCTCCATCTTTTCCCCATTGAATCCATCTTTTTACAACTATCTCTTTTGTCGAAGCAGATTCTGCAGCTTCTTTCAAGCTTTTACCTTTTTTTAACTCTTCCAATATTTTTATTTCCTTTTCATCCATACTCTCACTATTAACATTTTTTATAATTTTAGTAGAGTATCTTTTAGTGGTGATTCTATACTCAAGCTATAAAATTACACATCTTTCCCCTAAAATTATCTAAATAATAATATGTTCACCGTAATAAATAAATTTTTATTATTTCATTTACTAAAATTAAAAAAATTTATAATTTATTAAAGTTAAATTATTATTAATTATTCTTTATTTTTTCAAAGGGGGT
>NZ_CALDKF010000026.1 GCF_937898925.1 uncultured Methanobrevibacter sp. | reverse complement strand
AATCTTTAATAGAAGAGGACTAGTGTGTCCTTTAAAGGGATGATTCATTTCATCCCTTTTTTTCTTCTCTTTTTTATATGAGAATATATGATTTCAGTGACTATAAAGTAGATAAAATCTGGAGGTAAAAATATGATTAGAGAACCTATAGTTGCTAACAAATTTTATGAAGGTAATGTAAAATACTTGAGAGAATCCATTGAAGACTGTTTTAAACATAGGTTAGGGCCTGGAGAAGTACCTAAATTATCAAGAATAAATAAGGAAAAACAGGTAAATGCAATTATGGTTCCACATGCAGGCTATGTTTATTCTGGCCCAACTGCAGCTCATGCTTATTCTAAATTAGTTCAGGACGGGTATCCTGAAACATTCGTAATCCTTTGCCCTAACCATACTGGCTTTGGAGAAGAGGTTTCTGTATATAATGAAGGTTCATGGGTAGTGCCAAATGGGGTTTGTGATGTAGACAATGAACTTGCAGATGAAATCATCAAGAACTCCAATTTCGCTAAGGCTGATTTCAAGGCACATCTTCAAGAACATAGCTGTGAAGTTCAACTCCCATTCCTAAAGTACTTTGACAGCAACTTCAAGATAGTTCCAATCTGCATGATGGACCAATCTGTTGAAACATCTAAAGATTTGGCAAATTCCATCTATGAATCTAGCCAAAACTTGGGGAGAAAAATCACTTTGATTGATAGTACTGATTTATCTCATTTTAAGTCTCAGGAAAAGACCATTGAACATGACAACCTTGTGTTTAATGAAGTGTTCAATGCAAATACTGAAGGGCTCTATCAAGTTGTAAAAAATGAACAAATTACTATATGTGGATACGGTCCAACTATGGTAAGTATGGAATTTTCTAAAAAATTAGGTCAGAAAAACTTCGAACTTTTACAGCATACAACAAGTGGTGACATAACTTTGGATTATGCATCTGTAGTCGGTTATGGTTCTGGTGTATGGTATTAGATTTTCTTCAATATCATCTTCTAAAGAGAAGTTAAAAAAATTAATTTCTAAAAAAAGTTTGCGTTTTGGCGGCAAAAATATGAAAAATTTCAATAAATACAGTTTGTATTGCTTAACCGCATATGCTATTTTGTTATTGGTCATCGGATTGCTAATGTGGAATAGTCTTCTTATAATTCAAAAAATAATCATAATTGCAACATGTATCGTAACATTGCATGAATGGGAAGAACAGCGTTTTCCAGGAGGATTTTTTGAACTAATGTCAAGGATATGGCAATTAGACCTTTCCAATATAGACCTTCATGACATGTATGCTAAACCCGATATTTTCATTTTTGCTATAACATGTTTGGCATTAATTTTTCCAAATGCTCTCTTTTTATCCTGTGCAGTATTGCTTCTTGGGGTATTTGAAGGTTTTATACATATAATGGGAATTAAACTTGCAAAACTGGAAAGGCCTTATACTCCTGGAATGATTACAGGGGAAGTTTATGCAGTATTTTCTATTTTATGCATTATTTTTCTAATTGAGTCAGGAATAACTGTTCTTATGAATTGGATTTTTGGATTTATTTGGCTATTCGCAACGTTTTTGATTATGGAATTCTTTATTTGGAGAACTGCAGGCATAAGCCCTAAAGAGTTTTCAAGCAAGGTAAGATCTGTAATTTTTAATAAAGATTAAAGCTTTAAATTTTTAACTTTTTCATTATTTTTCTTTATAACCGTCTCAAAACCTTATTTTTTATCAAATTCTAAAAAGAGAATATCTAAACAAACAACTAATAAATTTTAATATTTTTATTTTTAATACAATTTTCTCATATAAAAATGTACAATATAAAAAAATATGGAAAACTTATTATATTCTCAAATTAAATTATAATAAGGTGATATCATGGCAAATTGTATGATGATACATGAAATGATTAGAGTCTTTGACCTTGAACGTTCATTGAAGTTTTATGATGAAGCATTGGGAATGAAAGAGAATAGAAGAGTGGATAAGCCTGAAGGCAAATTCACATTGGTCTATTTGACTGATGGCCAATCTCATTTTGAATTGGAGCTTACTTATAATTATAATCCTGAAGTTCCTTATGAAATAGGTACAGGATACGGGCATCTTGCAGTTCTTGTAAAGGATATTGAAGCGGTTAGAGAGGAGCATATCAATGCAGGATATGAAGTAGGTCCTTTAAAAAGCTTATATGAAGACGACAGTGAAAAATACTATTTCATAACTGATCCAGATGGATATAAGATAGAAGTAATAGAAAGAAATTAAAAAAAGCAATTTTTATTATATTTCTCTATTTTTTATTTTTTTTATTTTTTTCATCAGTTTATTTTTCTCATCTTATTTTTTCACTTTTTTACCCAATTGCTACAGCTATCGTCTTGTTTTGTCAGCTTTTCATGATATCTGCAAAAGAATTGGGTGCATAAGTCTGTGTCAAACTCCAAATATTTGCAATTGTAACATTCTTTTTCAATATTCCTTTCCATATCTATAGTATACTTTTTATACTATTTAAGATAAATTTATAAATATATTAAATTTTATATAATTAAAAAGAATTTCAAAATCGAATATTGGATTAATTAAAAGAATTAGGAGAATTATTATGAGACATATATCAGTAGCTTCTGCACCAGGAAAGACAATTCTTTTCGGTGAGCATTCAGTAGTTTATGATGAACCGGCTATTGCAGGTGCAGTCAATAAAAGGGCTACAGTAAGCATTCGCAGATCAAATAACAATTACTCCACATTAAAGTCCAATGATTTAGGTTTTGAAGTGAAGATGGATACTCGTAGAGGAACTTACACATTAGT
>NZ_CALDKF010000025.1 GCF_937898925.1 uncultured Methanobrevibacter sp. | reverse complement strand
TCATATGTACCAGCACCAATATTTATTGTAGAACCATCACCAGCAAGTTCATATCCTTTGGCAATAGTTGCTACAGCGTTCTCTTCACTTAATCCATCATTAGAATCATCACCAGTTTTTGAAACGTAAATGGTTGATGCCCCGTCCTTTAATGGAGCGGGTTCTAAGGATTTATCATCGGAATCATCCACACCTGCCTGAATGGAATCAGATATGGAATCATCCGTTTCGAGACTAACTTCATTTATAGCATTATCATCAATGGCAATGACATCATCCATTGCAATATCATCGCTTGCTGCAGAGACAGATGACACTGCCATTGTCGCAACACAGAATAACACTAATAAAATAAGAAAAGTTCTTTTCATTTTCAAAGTTTCACCTCATTAATACAAAATAAGGTAATGACTAAGAAAAATAGGATCCGTGTTTTAAAATATATGAATAAAAAGACTTTTATTGATTAAAGCGTTTCTTAAAGGATATTAAGGGGATATACTTAAGGAACAATCTTTAAACTTTGTTTAAAAGATAAGGATTTGATTAAACAAATTTTAGCTTTTAAAAACATATATTTTAGGAAAAATAATAGTTTTTATTAATAATACAGTTTGATAGTTTTAATAAATTTTTTTAATTATATAGTTTTAGGGTAATTTTTTAAATCCTATATTTCTTAGCACTGCCTTACATAAAGTATATTTGAAAAATAATCCAATGTACTTTATGTTTTATATATATAGTATTAATTATATATAAAATTTGTTAAATGAATTTTATAAATTATAAAATATGATGAATTTTTTTATGAATTTTTGAAAAAAATAGCGGTTGAAAATTAGATGAATGTGTAAAAAAAAGTTTGTGAAAATAGACATTTTAAAAGTTTTGTTCAATTTTTTAATAGAGCAGCATAATCAATATAATCATACTGCCCTTAACATGATTTGATAACTAAAGTGATATGTATCTAATCTAGATATTAGAAAATATCACAAGATATGATTTATAGAAAGTGCTTAAAATAATTTATGATGAATCTAAAGTTCAAGTGGATTGATGGAAAATAGAAAAGAATAAAATAAGAGTGTCATAATAATATTAATTAACTAAAATCAAAATTCAATTTGGGGGTTAATATGAATTCAAGAGATATAATAATCATATGCGCTACAGTAATCATTCTTCTTGCAATTGGAATATTCCTCATGGCAAATCCATTTGGAAGCGGAGAGACTGCAATTTTAACTATGGAAAGCAGCCAAAGCCTTACTGAAGGTGACAGCCTGATACTGAAGCTTTCAGATGAGAACAAAACTCCAATAGCAGGTCAAAGGATTGAGATAAACCTTACCCATGGAAGCAATGGAGTCACTGAAAACTTCACTCTCAAGACAAATGAAAATGGAGAGTGCAGATTAGAAGACCTGATTGCAGACAACTTTACACTTTCCGCTAAGTTCAATGGAAACAAGGATTACAAGCAGGCTACACTTAGCGGAAACATCTATGTGAAGAAGAAAGCAAATGCAAGTAGCAGTGACAAGTACAAAACAGACAATAAGGCGGATGATGTCATTGACGGCTGGGATCCAAAAGAGCATGAGGTTTCAAGAGAAGACCTTGGTGATGGAACATATAGAATAACCTACGATGACGGATACTTTAGAATCGTGGATGAAGATGGAAACATCTTGACTTATGGGTACTGATTTCTATCAGTACTTTACTCTTTTTTTAAATAATTATTTTTCCTTTAAAGAATTTATCTCTTCTATTGACAGGCCAGTAAGTTCGGAAATTACATCAATATCCATACCTCTCATCAACATCCTTTTAGCTACTGAAATAATTCCATCTTTTCTACCTAATTCCACTCCTTCACCAATACCTATAGATTTGCCTTCTTTTCTTCCTTCTTCTATTAAATCTCCACTTGTTCTTTTAACAAAAGATAATAAATGACTTGACTCCATCATAATATCACCAAAATTTTTTAATTCCTCTTTATCTTTTATGAATTTATTCCCTAAAATCAATAGAATTGACTTTACTTGATCTTTAACAAAGTCAGATTCGAATCTTGCCTTATTCGTCAAATCTCCAACTTCAAACAACAATTCCTTTTCATTAAAGTCCGATTTCATAAAAACAATTGAAATCAATGAAACGATATCTTCACCATTAAAGGTTTCCTTGTTCCTTATTTTTGATTTTATACTATTTAAAGCTTTCAATCCGTCCCTATCCTTTAACGATATGATATAAATAGTAAACACATCATTATGATGCCATTTTTCTATTTTGCGGCTCTTATCTTCAACTGTACTTATAATAAATGTTTTTACTGGAAGTTTGAACTTTACAAATAAGGAGGAAGCGTAATCAAAGATTCTAATCTCATCCTCTTCGCTTAAGACAGTTGATTGGAATTCAACATTGATGATTTAAATTTCTAGACAGGCCACAGTAATCCAATCTGCGATTCATGCAATTGGTGGCCATGAGCTCAGTTGGAAGCGGAACAATTATCTCATCTTCAATTCCAATCCCTTTTAAAAAATCATGCATTGTAATATCAATCAGTATCTTAAAGGACTTATCTTCATGATGACTTATTAACATGATTCACCTCTTTAACAGTGAAATAAACTCTATTAAAAGAAGTATATAAGTTTTTTCTAAAAAATAAGGTCAATATAAGAGTTAAATTGAAAAATAACAAGTTTAATAAAATATTTATAAAAAATAGTAAAAAATAATTGAGATATAATATTATAACAAGATTAAAACAATTTTTAAATTAAGAAATTTACCAGGATTCTAAATCCTTTAGAAACTCCTCTTTAGATAAAGCTTTCTTATCTGATTTGTCCATACGCTCTAAAGCACGATTGGTTCTATCAATAAAATCATTATCCTCTTTATTTTCATCGGTAGAGGAATTTTTTCTAATCTTCAATGTAAAATCTCCAGAATTAAAAAATAATTAAAAATAAAAAAGCAAATCAATAAAAGATAACCAACCCCTACAATATTAGCTTAAAGGAACTAACATTTTCTAATCAAAGAAAATCACCCTTATCAGATAACCTACTGATTCAACCCCCGATATAACGATTTTTGCATTAATGATCCAATAAAAGAGGAACCTTCAATCAAACCCCTTCAAGATAATTGATGTTCCAATTCCAAGACATTAATAATCATTATATGTTCCTAGAGAATCAGTCAAATCTCATCTAAGGATAACTGTAACCAACCCTTTTATTTTAATAATAGTAACTATTATTACAATTGATATTTTGTAAAAATTAGTATATTAAGTTTTTTATTTTGATTATAAATACTTAATTGAGTTAAGAATTGATTTTAGGGGAGTTTTTAATCAATTTTAAAAAAAACGTGTTTGATATACAGGAAGAACAATTCTCCCCGCATATTTACATTTAATGAGGAAATTATGAATAAAAAGAAATTTGTACAATTGGATTCAATTGTACTTACTATTATTTATGTTAGACTCATTTATAAAGATTTTCGAGTGCAAGCACTTGCTTACATGGAAAAATAAGGCGTTTAAGGGCTGTAAAATTAGTTTGTAATATATAGAATAATTTTGATAGATATATGATAGATACTTGATAGATAACTATAAAAAATAGATAATTATTTAAAAAATTCTAATTCAAATTAATTAAATCCAATATAAAATTAGATAAAAATTCCAATAAATCCTTCTTGTTTTTCCTATCATCTCTTGGATTTAATGGAAATGCCCCAACAGATTCCAAAGCACCTTCTTTTTCATAAAATATTTCCTTTTCTCTTCCAGGATAAAGCACATAAGCTGCTATTGTATCTTCAATTGCATCCTTATATGAATGCATTTTAACCACATCCTGGTTTTTATAATCCTCTGATTTAATATCCAATTTATATTTTGCATCAAAATGAATCAGGAATGTTTTTTCTCCAAATCTGATGGATAGGGTGTAATCTGGCCTTAATTTAACTGAATATGAATAATAGTCAGAATCCTTTTTAAATGTTTTATTATACATCAGATCAATTGATATTT
>NZ_CALDKF010000024.1 GCF_937898925.1 uncultured Methanobrevibacter sp. | reverse complement strand
GGGGAAGTTCAAGCCAAATTCCTTTCCAAAGCACAGGTAGTTTAGACATTACCTTTACAAATGTTACTTTTAGAAATATAAATGCAAGCATCCTTCTTAAATTAGCTACTACTGGAACTAATAGGTTTATTAATTGTAGTTTTGACAATGTTCATACTTATGCTTACCAATCTTCTGTTATTTGGAATAATGGAGGGTGGATGACTATTACTGGATGTAATTTCACTAATTGTAATGATAGTTTTGGTGTAATAACAAACCATAAAACTTATAATTCAGTATTTATGGATGTTAAAAATTGTAGATTTGAGGATAATTATGGTAGATATGAGCCAGGTGCTATTAATAACTGTGGTATAATGAATGTAACTGATTCTACTTTCATAAATAATAGTGCATATCAATGGGCTGGGGCAATTCATACTCATTCTAATGCTTATAGCCGTATAGTTGGCTCTAATTTTACTAACAATGTAGCAGGTACAAATGGAGGAGCATTATTCTCTTACAGTAAACTTGAAGTAATAAACTCCACATTCACAGGAAATACCGCTACTAACAATGGTGGAGCTATTTGTGGATACAGTTATGGATCAATTTACAATATCACCGTATGCTCATCCAAATTTATCAATAATAATGTTCTCAATGGTGCTGGCGGTGCAATTCGTGCTATGAATTTAGGATACTTAACTGTATGTCATTCTAATTTCACTAACAACAGCGCTTCAAACGGTCAAGCAATTTCTGCCATTACAGAAACAATAGATTATTGTAATTGTTGGAATTGTACTTGTCCAGATTGCCCTAATTGTGAAAACTGTACACATTATATCTCAAATGAAAGTGCAAATGTGAAACTATGTAATAATATTTATATAAATCATACTGGAAGCGGAGATACTGTTACTATTTCAGGAAATGATTATATATTCGATTATAATACCTTCATTAATAGTGTACAATCAGTGATTTTCAATGGAACTGGTAACATTTACAATGGAGTGCCAGCTTCTCCTAGTAATCAAGTAAAACCTATTTTAAAGTCTTCTATTGGAAATATTAGGTTAAATGACGATGGAGATCCTACTGAACTTTATATAAATATTAGTAGGGAGGATACTGTGGATGAAGATGATGAACAAATAGTTTCAGGTGCTGACTGGGAAAATGCTTATGGTGGAATTTGGGCTTATAGTGATGCATTGAGTAATATTGCTAATGGAGGAGTGATATATGTTGCTTCAGGTACTTATTCTAACTTTTTAGGCAGTAATCAAAAAAGTTACACTATAATTGGTCAAGATGACACTATATTCTCACAGTTAAATTGGCCAGAGCAGACTGCTGATGGCACTATTCACACTTATATAAATATAACTTTTGAAAGTACTTTAAAACTAAATACAGATTATGGTGTAGGTAAAAGATTTTTTAAAAATTGTACTTTCAGACCCGATGCAATAATAATCGGGGACATTTCTGAAAATAATTTTGATCATAACCCTGCTGATTATGGTTATGATTTGACTGTCTTTGAAGACTGTATTTTTGAAAATTATAATAATGTAATTGACATTCACAAATATGAAAATGTAGAGTTTAAAAATTGTACTTTTAGAAATATCGAAGCAGATTCTTTAGTCTACACTAATTCAGAATATGAAGGAGCTGTAAAATTCGATGCTTGTACTTTTGAAGGATGCACATTTAACGGTGTTGCAAAATACATCAGTGATATGGAAAATTTAATCAGTATTGAAGATTGTAATTATGATTTTGAAGTAAGTACTGATGTTATTCCTATTGGTGGTGCTTTTTATGTAAACTCTACTCAATCTAGGGCTGGCTCTAAGTTAACTATGGATGTAGATGGAGATAACCTTGTGATCTCTTTAACAGATATGGAAGGGAACCCTATTGCTGATGTAGATGGGATCAATGTTCTTGTAAATGAAGAAAGCATTCCTTGCCAAATGGAAAACGGTGTGGCTACCCTAAACATCAGTGACTTATCCGGTAAAGTTACTTTCAGCGCTGCTTTTGAAGGAAATGCTAACTATAAGGAATCATCCGCTTCCTTAAGCACTTACATCATAGTAAACAACATAACTGTTGAAGTCCCTGTAGAAGTTCCTGTTTATATTAACCAGACTGCTACTTCAATTACTGCAAGCGACATAACCACTACCGCTAAGGTCGCTAAGACATTGTCCATTACCTTAAAGGATGCTAGCGGCAAGGTCCTTGCAAGCAAGGCTGTTCAAGTGACTGTTAACGGCAAGACATCAACTGTCACAACTGACAAGAACGGCGTTGCCAAAGTGAACGTCAACTATGCTAATGCAGGTACATACTACTACACCTTGTCATTCCTCGGTGACAATGACTACAAGGCTTCCATGAAGGCTGTAAAGGTCACTGTCAACAAGCAAGCAACAAAGGCTACTTTCGCTAAAAAGACCTTCAAGGTCAAAGCAAAGACCAAAAAGGTCACCTTCACCCTTAAGGATGCTAAAGGAAAAGCAATCAAGGGCAAGAAGATTACCTTCACAGTCAACAAGAAGACCTACACTGCAAAGACCAATGCAAAGGGTATTGCAACCGTGAAAGTCAAGCTCACCAAGAAGGGCAAGTACACTGCTGTTGCCAAGTTCGCAGGAGACAACACTTACAAGGCAATCAGCAAAAAAGCAAAAATAACTGTCAAATAAAATTGTTTTATTATTTAATGGGTCTAAATACATTTTTTAGACCTATTAATTCCTTTATATTTTCTAAAAGGGCGAATTAAGTTTTATAAGGATTTATTTCTTATTCTAATCCAATGATTGGAATAATAAATAAATTCTTTTAAGATTTGGGAGAATTTATTTAAAAGTTTTTGTTTAGTTTCAAAAATAGTTTAAAGCCTCATTTAAATTTCATATCGAAAGAAATAGTTTTCCAAAAAGGAGAGAAAATATCCAAAAAATAAAGAAAAATAAAAAAGGGGAATAAGTAGGCTTTTATTCTTTTTTTATCCTTTCTTTATTTCATCTTTTTCTCAAGGGATTTATTTCTTATTCCAATGATTATTTTGGATTGGAATAACAAATAAATTTTCCAATGGAAATTTATTTTAATTTTTTATGATTATAAAGGAAAAAATTTTTCTTGTAAATTAAACTATAAAAACTTATGTTTTAAAATGTAATCTGGTGGTTGAAAGAATATCAAAAAAAATAAGGGAACTGAAATATGCAAAAGATTAAACATATGCTATTGTTTTCAATGGTCATGATCCTATTGGTCTCTGTCTCTTCCGTTTATGCAGCCGATAGCGATTCTCTTTCATTGGCAAATGGGATTGGCTCTCTTTCACTTGATGACATTGAGTCAAGTACTGTTTATGCAGTGGAGGATTCATCTTATGTCTCTTCTGTAGGTGGTGGCAGCGATAGCATTTCATCATCATCCAATCTAGCTTCTGGAAGCACAGATGACCCTATCTCCAGTTGGGATGAGGTTTCTGTTGAAGACAATGATGATGTTGTGTATTCTGGTTCTTCTTCCAATAAGTCTTTAAAGGCTTCAAGCAACGTTTCCAATGGGCCTTTAGGTAAAGGCACTTACTATATAGACAGTGGGAATTTCAATGAGTTCTTTGCAGACAATGTGTTGAAATCAGAGTATGGCAACAGCACTCTGATTTTCGGAGGCAATTTTGACAATTTTGGTGTAATCAAGTTCTCTTCCGATAATACTCATGTCACTGCAAAGGATTCTCTCTTCTACAATACAGTTTTCGATTTAGGCGCTACTGGCATTGTGTTGTCTAACATTAAAATGGTCTTGGACAAGGAATTCGAAGATAATGAATATGCAGGCATTTTTGTTCATGCGGATAATGTTACTATTTATAACTGCACTTTAAATTACACTACTCCTGAAAATGTTACAGCTTTCGGCATTTATTCTGACGGTCATGATGATGATTTTGTTGGTTTGAATATTATTAATAATACTATCAACTTTTATGGTCATGGTTTAGGAGATAATGATTATAATTATGGTGTTTTTTTACGAAATACTCATGATAGTTTGGTTTCTGGCAATAATATTTATTGTGAGCTCCCAATAAAATATATTCTATGGACTTTTGTTGGGTCTTATGGTAAAGTGAGCACAGATACTGTTGCTGCTTTTGCAGCAGATTGCTCTGAGAATTTGACTTTGTCCAATAATTATATCCATACATTGGTTAATTATAGAAGTTTTAATTATCCTACATTAGATACTGTTATTTTATATGGTTGCAGTCATTCTATGATTGAGAATAATGTTATTCGTAGCGAGGATTTTATTACCAAAGTAGGTCAGGATAACTACCTTTATGCTTTGGATTTATATAACCTTAATAATGTTACTGTTATAAAAAATAATATTTCAGTATTTACTAACGGAGGTAAGACTTGCCAGAGCACAGCTTATCCAATTCAAATTAATGGGCCTGTTGATCATGTTAAGATTGCTTTTAACAATTTGACTACTTTTAATCATGGCCCTAATTGTGGGATTTATTCTCAGAATTTCTATGGGGATACTTTTATTGATATTATTAGTAATTTTATTAATGTGACTGGTGATGCAACGGTTGATGGTTATGCTCCTTATGCCTTAGTTACTGGTATTGAGGTTCAGGATACTGGTGATAATATTTTGAATAATACGATTATTGTAAATGATTTAGGCAATTCTATTAAGAATTCTGTTTATGGCATTAGTTATGTTCAAAATACTGGTGGAAATCATACATATAATATTCAGTATAATAATATTACTACCAATGGTAATTACGGTGTTAAATTAATTGGTGATGTCAAGGACTCCACTACTTATAATTCAACAGTTTCTAATAATATTTTAAACACTCATACTACTTCTAATCATACGGGTGCTAGCACCAATAATCAAGTTAGCCGTCCGATAGGTACTATTGTAAAAAACAACACCAATGGAAATCCTAAAAACACAATGAGCGAAGATTATTATCCTGACTGGTTGAAGGATTATGTCCGTGAGGGTTCTGGTCGTGGGACTGGTGATTTTGCTTGGTTGAATAGGATTTTGAATCCTTCTTCTAATGGTACCGGTTTCAGTGGTGCTGTTGGAAATGGTACTTCTCATAGTGGAAGCGGAAATGCCCGTGGCCAAAGCCATAGCAGCAGTGATGGTGATGTTTCAGGAAATGGAACAGATTCTAACAGTGATGCTGTTTTAGGTTCTGATCATGATGCTGCTCCTGGTGTTGGTGGAGATGCTTCTCCAAGCATTAGTGCCGCTAGTCCTAGTGATAGTGGAAGCAGTGCAGCTAACCCTAATGCCTATGAGATTGATGAGCATGACAATGTAGTTAGCAAGTCTTCAGATTATCTCCAATTAGGACTAATTTGCATTGTTGCATTGTTATTGTTGCTTGTTGGTTATAAGCGTCAGAAGGATAAAGAGGAAGAAGAATAGTTAAA
>NZ_CALDKF010000023.1 GCF_937898925.1 uncultured Methanobrevibacter sp. | reverse complement strand
ACCGGTGCAAGGGCATCCATGTTGAACCTTACTCAGATTACTGCTTGTGTAGGACAGCAATCTGTTCGTGGTGGACGTATTACAAGAGGATATCTAGCAAGACCACTCCCTCACTTCAGAAAACATGAGTTAGGGGCAAGAGCAAAAGGATTTGTACATTCCAGTTATAAGGAAGGATTAGATCCTGTAGAATTCTTCTTCCATGCTATGGGAGGAAGAGAAGGTTTAGTAGATACTGCTATCCGTACAGCACAATCAGGTTATATGCAAAGAAGACTTGTAAATGCGCTTGAAGACTTAAATGTAAGATCAGATGGTTTGGTCACTAACAATAAAGGTCAAGTCATTCAAAGTGTATTCGGTGAAGAAGGTATTGACCCAGCAAAAAGTGACTTCGGTCATGTAGCAAACCTAGACAAACTTATTGACGAAATGAGGATTAAGGATAACTAATTGAGGGGGCAATTTTATGACTGATACTAAAGAAATATCTGAAGCAATTAATGTTCAAGAATTATTTGAAAAGAGCAAAATTGATTTTTCTAAAGAATATATCAAAAATCTCCAACAGTCTTATGATGATGGAGATTTAAGTATTGAGGAATTAGATGATTTAATTGACTCCATCAAAACTGTTGAAAAGGCTTTTAAAAAGAATAAAGTTAATTCATCTGAAATTTATGTAATCAGCTTATCACAACTTTACAGTGATGGTGAATTAGATGATGATGAATTAAATAACATAGTCACTAAAATAGTTCTTGTAGAAGAAATATATGAAAACAATGAAATAGAAGTTGCTGAAACTGCTATTATTGAATCTGCAATGACTTTTGTTAAAGATAAATTAACTTATAATGAATTAAATACCTTAGTTCTTGTTGAAAATGAGCTTGCGGGCAAAGATATTGAATATGCCAAAGATGGAACTATCTATTTAATTAAGTCTCTTGAAGAAGAACTTAGCATTGAAGAATATGATTATGTGCCTGAAGTTATTTCAAAAGTTTTAGATGTAATCATTAAAAACGAGATCAAGTTCCCTCCAAGTTACATTAAAGACTTAGTGAGAGTTTATATTAAAAGAGAGTTAACTGATGATGAGTTAAATGAGTTAGTTCTTAAAGTTGATGAAGCTTACGAAAGATCTTATATTGAAGCTGGAGAGGCAGTAGGAACTGTTGCGGCTCAATCTGTAGGTGAACCGGGTACTCAGATGACCATGCGTACTTTCCACTACGCAGGGGTAGCTGAGTTAAACGTAACTCTCGGTCTTCCAAGGTTAATTGAAATTGTAGATGCAAGAAAGAAGATTTCTACACCTACTATGGACATTTACTTCGAGGAAGAGTACAAGAATGATGAGGAATTCGTAAGAAAGTTAGCGAATAAGATTGGTAAAAGTACCATTAACGATATCTTATCTGATTTCAACTTAGATTACGGTGGAATGCAAGTTATAGTAACTCTCGATGAGAGAAAAATTCAAGATAGAAGATTAGACTATGACAGCATTATTGCACAAGTTGAAAAAATCTTCAAGAAAGTTGAAATTGAAGATGACTATAAGTTAACTTTCAGACCTAGAAATCCTACTATCAGAGAAATCAGACTTTTAGCTGATAAAGTTCGTGATTTGCAAATTAGTGGAACCAAAGGTATTGGTAAAGTCATTATCCGTAAAGGGGATGATGAATGGATTATTCATACTGAAGGTTCTAACCTTAAAGCGATTTTCAATGAAGAAGGTATTGACAAAGCTAGATCAACCACTAACGACATTCACGAAATTGAAACTGTATTAGGTATTGAAGCTGCTCGTAACGCTATTGTCTATGAGTTAAACCGTACCTTATCCGACCAAGGTTTGACTGTAGATATCAGACACATTATGTTAGTTGCTGATATGATGACTTCTGAAGGTGTTGTAAAATCCATTGGAAGACATGGTATTAGTGGTGAAAAATCAAGTGTTCTTGCTCGTGCAGCATTTGAAGAAACTGGTAAGCATTTACTTCATGCAAGTATTAGAGGAGAAATGGATGATTTAACTGGTATTATTGAAAATATCATTATCGGTCAACCAATTCCTTTAGGTACTGGATCAGTAAGTGTTACAATGAAACCAGATGTATATTAAAATTAGAAATTATTAGAAATTTATTAAGAATTTATTAAATATTTTAATTTTTAATATTTTCTTAATTTTTTATTTATTTACTATAATTTTCATATTCATAGTTATTCTTAAACATTAATTTAGACAACAATTAATTTTAAACAATTAATCCAAAATTATGATTTTAAGAATGATTTTATTGTAAAATATTCTATTAAAATATCAATAAATTATAAATAATAGATGTATTATAATTAAATGTAATAGTTTAATTTCATATTTGTTATTTAATTTTATTCATTTAATAGCACATATTTTATTACTCTATGAAAATTTTATCTTGAGTAAGATATGATATTTGTAAAATTTTTCTTATCTTGAGATAGATGATTTTTTTAAATTAAAATTTAGGAGGCAGATGATGGATATAGAAAGAGGAATAAGAGTTGCAGTAGATACAGGAGATGTTACACTCGGCTCAGAAAAATCTATTCAATCTTTAAAATTAGGTAAAGGTAGACTTGCAGTTGTTGCAGCTAACAGTCCTAAAGAAATTTTAGAAGATGTAGAATATTATGCAAATCTCTCTGAAATTCCTTTCATTGTATATGAAGGTACAAGTGTAGACTTAGGTTCTGTTTGTGGTAAACCATTTACTGTTGCTACTTTAATCATAAACGATCCAGGAGATTCTACTATCTTAGAAAAAATGGGGTAGATTTTGTGTCTATTAAATTTAATGCAAATGAAATCCGTTTTATAGCTCTCTTTGAGAGCATGACTGGTGCAATGGTTAAAGATTGCATACTTGATGATGATAATGCCAAAGTTACCTTTGTTGTTAAAAACGGTGATATGGGTTTAGCTATTGGTAAAGGTGGAAGCACTGTAACCAAAGTTAAAAAAGCAGTTGGAAGAGGAGTTGAAATCATTGAGCACAATGAAGATCCTGCTCAATTCATTAAAAACGTTTTATCCCCTGCTGAATTGAAATCCATTAAAATCGTTGAGAAAAACAATGATGAAAAAATAGCTATCGTCAATACAGACTCTTCCAATAAAAGAATAGCTATTGGTAAAAACGGTATTAACATTGAAAGAGCAAAATTATTAGCTAAAAGACAACATGATATTAATAATATTATTTTAAAATAATCTTTAAAAATAATTTTTTTAAATACATTTTAAAATAATTCTTTTCTAATATTTTTGTTTTGCATTATTGTTTATGATTAATCACACATGATCTAACAATTTAGGTCATGTTAACTTTTTATTTTTTAATTTTTCATTTTTTAATATTTCATTTTTTTAATTTTTTCAATTATTTCTAATTTTATTTAGTAATTTCATCACCATTATACATCAAAAAACCAAACATTTATTAATAAAGTTATTATAATATATTATTATAATAGGTAACATTATGTTAAATTAACATTTGTGTGTAAAAAATTTTATCTTAATTTTTAATGTTAATTAATATAAGTTATTAGCTATAATTTCTTTATTTCTAAAACTAATAGCTATGTGTGCGTTTTGGCTATAGTTTTCTTGTATTTATTATAGTTTTACCTATATTATTTTCACATCATTGAATTTCAATAATCGATTTTCAATGATTCAAACATTAATTAAATAATCACAGAATATCGTTTAATTAATGCATTTAATTAGATTCTATACTTATATTCTATTTTGTATAGGAGTTTTGATTGCTATTATATGGTTATTTTATCGTATAATTTTAGTATTTTGAATCTAAATTAAGCTTAATCACCTTAGTTTAGATGTTTGAGTAGAGATTTTGAGTATAATAGTAAATCGCAGCGGTGGACTTCTATCTAATGGAATTAATTATTTTAATCTTATTATTTATTCAAAAAGACATTTGTCGTAAAAATTTAGAGGAAGAATAAATATGCCAGGACTTTTTGCTGCTAAAAAGCTTAAAAAGAATAGACAAAATTTTAAATGGAAAGACGTAGACTACAAAAGAAGAGCATTACGTTTAGATGTAAAAGCAGACCCTCTCGAAGGGGCACCTCAAGCTAGAGGAATCGTTATTGAAAAAGTAGGAATTGAAGCAAAGCAACCTAACTCTGCTATTCGTAAATGTGTTCGTGTTCAATTAATCAAAAACGGTAAACAATTAACTGCATTTGCACCAGGTGATGGAGCAATCGGTTTTATCGATGAGCACGATGAAGTTATGATTGAAGGTATCGGTGGACCATCTGGAAGATCTATGGGTGACATTCCAGGAGTTCGTTGGAAAGTAAGTAAAGTTAACAATGTTGCTTTATCCGAAATGGTAAGCGGAAAAATTGATAAACCAGTAAGATAATTGAGGTAATTTTCATGGCTAAATTATTTGATAAATGGGACCTTGACGAAGTAGAGGTACAAGATTTAGGTTTAAAGAGATACATCTGCTTAGATGAAACTATCGTTCCTCATACTTTAGGTAGACACGTAAAAAGACAATTCGCAAAATCCAAAGTTTCTATTGTAGAAAGATTAATGAACAAAATCATGAGAACCCAAAGAAACTCTGGTAAAAAGAACAAAGCTTACAATATTGTAAAAGAAGCTTTAGAAATTATTCACAAAAGAACTAAAAAGAACCCTGTTCAAGTTTTAGTTACTGCTGTAGAAAACACTTCTCCACGTGAAGAAACTACCCGTATTAAATACGGTGGTATTGGATACCAAGTAGCTGTAGACATTTCTCCACAAAGAAGAGTAGACCTTTCTTTAGGATTCTTAACTAGAGGAACTTTACAATCTGCATTCAAAAACAGAAAATCTGTAGCTGAATGTTTAGCAAACGAATTAATCTTTGCATCTGAAGAAGATACTAGAAGTTTCGCTTTACAGAAAAAAGAAGAAAAAGAAAGAGTTGCAAAAGCAGCACACTAATTTTAGTGTTTTTAATAATTATAGAATTAATCAGAATTTTCTTTTTAATTTCTTTTTTAAATTTTTAATTAAATTTTTAAAAAAGCATTCTAACCCAATTCTGGTTGATTTTTATATTTTTTTATTTTTTTAATTAAAGACATAATATTGACTTATATAGACTAAAATAATAAACTAATGTTTATAGGTGATGATTTTGAGTAGACGAGACAAAATGATTGCAAAAATCAAAGAATTGATGTATCAACCTACAAATATCAGAAACATTGGTATTTGTGCACACATTGACCACGGTAAAACTACTTTATCCGACAATCTCTTAGCAGGTGCAGGAATGATTTCTGAAGAACTTGCTGGAGATCAAAGATTCTTAGATTTTGACGAACAAGAACAAGCTCGTGGTATTACCATTGACGCTGCAAACGTATCTATGGTACACGAATATCATGATGATGAATATTTAATTAACTTAATTGACACTCCTGGTCACGTTGACTTCGGTGGAGACGTTACCCGTGCAATGAGAGCTGTAGACGGTGCAGTAGTAGTTGTATGTGCAGTAGAAGGTATCATGCCTCAAACTGAAACTGTACTTAGACAAGCTTTAAGAGAAAAAGTTAAACCAGTATTATTCATTAACAAAGTTGACAGATTAATCAACGAAGTAAAATTAGGACCAGAAGAATTAGCAAATAAATTCATTGGAATCATCAATGAAGCTAACAAATTAATCAGTAAAATGGCTCCTAAAGATAAAAAAGATGAATGGCTTGTAAAAGTGGATGACGGTAGTGTAGCATTCGGTTCAGCATACCACAACTGGGCTATTAACATTCCAATGATGCAAGAAACTGGAATCAACTTTAAAGACATCATTGATTACTGTAATGATGAAAACCAAAAAGAATTAGCTAAAAAAGTGCCTTTAGCTGAAGTATTATTAGGTATGGTAGTAGAACACTTACCTTCTCCTGAAGTTTCCCAACAATACAGATGTCCTAACATTTGGGATGGAGACATTGAAAGTGAAGCTGGTCAAACCATGGTTAACACCAGCCCTGATGGACCTTTAGCTGTAATGGTTACTAATGTATCTGTAGATAAGCACGCTGGTGAAGTAGCTACCGGTAGAGTATACGGTGGTACTGTAGAACAAGGTACTGAAGTGTTCTTGGTAGGAGGTCAAGCTAGATCCAGAGTACAACAAGTTGGTGTTTTCTTCGGTCCTGAAAGAGTTCCTACTGAAAAGGTTCCTGCTGGTAACATTGTTTACATCACTGGTGCAAAAGGAGCTACCGCAGGGGAAACCATTTGTTCTCCTGAAAACAAGATTGTAGAGTTTGAAGGAATTGAACACATTTCTGAACCTGTAGTTACTGTAGCTGTAGAAGCTAAAAACACTAAAGACTTACCAAAACTTATTGAAGTATTAAGACAAACTGCAAAAGAAGACCCTACCATTCACGTTAACATTAACGAAGAAACTGGTGAACACTTAGTTTCCGGTATGGGAGAACTTCACTTAGAAGTTATCGGTGTAAGAATCAACAACAAAGGTGTAGATATCAACACTTCTGAACCTATTGTTGTATACAGAGAAACCGTTGCAGGAAAAACTGCTAACCCAGTAGAGGGTAAATCTCCTAACAAGCATAACAGATTATACCTTGAAGTTGCACCTTTAGAAGATTCAATCTTCCAAGCATTGCAAAATGGTGACATCAAAGAAGGTAAAATCAAAGATAAGGAAGAAGCTCAAAAATTCATTGAACATGGTCTTGACAAAGAAGAAGCTAGAAGAGTATGGGATGTTTACAACAAATCCTTATTCATCAACATGACTCGTGGTATTCAATACTTAGATGAGATCAAAGAGCTTGTTATTGAAGGTTTCGAATCTGCACTTGAAGAAGGTCCAGTTGCAAACGAAATTGCAATGGGTATGAAATTCACTCTTGTAGATGCAAAACTTCACGAAGACGCAGTTCACAGAGGACCTGCTCAAATTTTACCTGCTATCCGTAACGCTATTAAAGGTGGTATGATGATGGCTGACCCTACCTTACTTGAACCTGTTCAAAAAGTTTTCATTAACACTCCTACTGACTATATGGGATCTGTTACTAAAGAAATCTTAAACAGAAGAGGTCAAATTGTAGATATGCCAACTGAAGGTGATATGGTAAACGTTGAAGCTAAAGTACCTGTAGCTGAAATGTTTGGTTTCGCTGGTGAAATCAGATCTGCAACCCAAGGTAGATGTTTATGGTCTACTGAAAACTCCGGTTTCGAAAGATTACCTAGAGAATTGCAAAGTCAAATTATCAGACAAATCAGAGAAAGAAAAGGATTATCCCCAGAACCATTTGGTCCTGACCACTACTTAGGATAAGTTCTAATTTAGATAAGTTCTAATTTAGATAAGTTCTAAGTTAAATTAAGATAATCTTTATCTTAATTTTTTCTGATCTGTTTTTATTAAATTAGGAATTTTTCCTAATTTTAATTTTTTATTTTAATTAATTATTTTTTAATTAAATTTCATTAAGTTTTATACTTAATATGCTGTTTTTTTAGTTTTTTCAATTATTAAAAAAATAGTGGTATAATCATATAGTTTATATATTATAAAAAATATAATAATATACATATAGTTGAGTATTCTTATATTACATGTGATTTATTTTATATTGCATGTAATTGTTACCATGTAATTTTTACATGTAAGTTATAGAATAAATCCGTTGATATATCTTTGATAACATTTATTGATTATTAATTCATAAGTATTTCAAAAATATTCAACAATATAAATAACTTAACAAATAATATTACTTAATTATATACTTAACTTATATACAATTTATAAAAAGAGGTTTTTATAATGGCAAAAGCAAAAGAACATTTAAATTTAGCATTTATTGGACACGTTGACCACGGTAAATCCACTTTAGTAGGACACTTATTATTAAAAGCTGGTGCAATCGCTGAACAACAATTAGATGAAGGTGAAGACAAATTCAGATTTGTTATGGACAAATTAGGTGAAGAAAGAGAAAGAGGAGTAACCATTGACTTAGCTCACCAAAAATTCTCCACCAACAAATACGACTACACTGTAGTAGACTGTCCTGGACACAGAGACTTCGTTAAAAACATGATTACTGGTGCATCCCAAGCTGACGCAGCTGTATTAGTAGTAGCTGCTAACGACGGTGTAATGCCACAAACCAAAGAACACATGTTCTTATCCATGACTTTAGGTATTAAACAATTAATCATTGCTGTAAACAAAATGGATATGGTAGATTACAGTGAAGACAGATTCAACGAAGTAAAAGATGAAGTATCTGACTTACTCAGATCCATCGGTAGAGACCCAGCAAGCACTCCTTTCATCCCAATGTCTGCATTTGAAGGAGACAACATCAAAGAATTATCTGACAACATGAGCTGGTACAAAGGCAGTCCATTAATGGAGGAATTAGACAAATTAGTACCACCTGAAAAACCTGTCGACTTACCATTAAGAATTCCTATTCAAGACGTATACTCCATTACTGGTGTAGGTACTGTACCTGTAGGAAGAGTAGAAACTGGTATCATGAAACAAGGAGACAACGTTATCTTTGAACCTGCTGGAGTATCTGGTGAAGTAAAATCTATCGAAATGCACCACGAAACTTTCCCTGAAGCTGAACCTGGTGACAACATCGGATTCAACGTAAGAGGTGTAGGTAAAAACGATATCAGAAGAGGAGACGTAGCTGGACACACTACTGACGCTCCTACCGTAGCTAAAGAATTTACTGCACAAGTTGTAGTATTACAACACCCTGGTGTAATTACCGTTGGATACACTCCTGTATTCCACTGTCACACTTCACAAACTGCATGTACTTTCTTAGACTTAACTTCTAAACTCGACCCTGCTACCGGTCAACCTGAAGCAACCAAACCTGACTTCATTAAAACTGGTGACGCAGCTATTGTACAAATTAAACCTACCAAACCTATGGTTATGGAAGAAGCTGCAAGCATTCCTCCAATGGGAAGATTCGCTATCAGAGATATGGGTCAAACCGTAGCAGCTGGTTTATGTCTTAAAGTAACTGATAAAAAATAAGATCAATGATTAATTTTTAATTAAATTATTCATTTTTTATTTTTTTTTAGTTTTAATTTTGAAAATTTATTAGAGAAAGCTTAATTTTTCTAATAAATCAAATCTTTATTTTTAGGTTTTAAATAATACTTATTTTAAATCTATAGTATGTTTTAATCTAGTAATCTAGTTTAATCATATTTTAGGTTTAAACTAGATTATTTACCTGTTTAAGGAGGATTAAAATGAATCAAGCTAGAATTAAACTTACAGGTACTGATCCTGAAAAAATTAATTATGTCTGTGACCAGTTAAAGAAAATTTCTGAAAGAACTGGTGTAGATATTTCTGGCCCTATTCCATTACCTACTAAAAAATTAGTTGTACCAACTAGAAAATCTCCAGATGGAGAAGGAAAAGCTACTTGGGAAAAATGGGAACTTCGTATCCACAAACGTTTAATTGGAATTGGTGCTGATGAAAGAGCTATGAGACAAATTATGAAAGTAAGCGTTCCAGATAACGTAAGTATTGAAATTGAACTTAAATAATTAAGTTATTGTTCTGAAATTATTTTCAGAATTAATTTTCATACTTTTATTTTTAATTTATATTAAATTTTCTAATTAGATTACCATTAATCATATTTATATTATTTACATATTCATATGCCGAGATAGTCTAGCCTGGTAAGGCGCGGGACTTGAAATCCCGTGGTGTAATAGCCGCCTGGGTTCAAATCCCAGTCTCGGCGTTTCTATTATTACTTTTTTTATTATTTTTAATTTCTAATATTTTTTGAAATTCTATTCTTTTTGAAATTTTAATTTTTTTAATTTCTAATTTTTTCAAATTATAAATTTTTTAAATTTCCATATTTTAAAAATTTTAATTTTTTTTTCATTTTGTTAAAATTATTAAATTTTTTTTCTTGAATTTTTTCTAATATTTTTTTCTAATTTTATTTTCAATTTTCTTTTAAATTTTCATAAAAAATTCAATTTTTCAATCATATTTTTTGATTAAAAAATTCATCATAGTTTAATCAACCATAACTTTCATTAAAATGGTACTTTTTATAAAACTTTTAATTTAATCATACATAGTTTTAATTTAATTAAAATAATCTTTTAATTATAATTTTTGAAAAATAGTAATCTATATACAGTTAGTAAAATTTAATAATTTATTAAAAAATAGAGATTTGATGATGATTTTTTTGATAATAAAATTTTTTGTGATGGTTAAAAAAAGTATTTATGGTGGTAAATATTTGGATGATTTAATATTAATTTTAAAAATTAATAAAAAATCTATCTTAAGCTTTTTTTGCTATGACTGTCATTAATGCAACAACAAAAATGAAACCTATGATCATAACAATGGACATTGATGAAAGTCCGTTAATAATGTCTGCTACTAAATTCATAATATTCCTCCTAAAAAAATCAATAATTAATTTAATAATTATAATTTTATTTAATAATATTTTTGTTAATATACTATTTATAATTTTTTTAAATTTTTCACATACAGTTCATGTATCCTAATTCATGTACAATGATTCATGCACCATAGTTCATGTACCGGTTTAAATGTTTCCATCCACAATTCTATTGGCAATCTTATCTGTTACCAAGATTATTGCTGAAACAATGATGATTAAGGCCCAATCAAATAATCCAATTGCACAGGTCTTGAAGATTGTTTGCAGGAATGGCACATAAATAACAAGGACCTGCAATATGAATGATCCAATAAGGGATAACCAAAGTGCAGTATTTCTTGCTTTTGAACTGGACCTGTAATTCAATGCATTAAACAATTGATACAATACAAATACTGTAAATGCGATGGTAATGGCCTTGGTCTTTACATCTTCTACTCCAGTATTTAATTCATAAATGAATAGTCCTAATGTGCCTATTGCCATAACGATTCCAGAAATTGTTATCTTCATCATTGTTTTTCTGTTAATCAATTCTCCTTTTTCAGGAGGTCTTCTCATTATGTCTTTTTCTGGTCCTTCCAAACCTAATGACTGTGCAGGAGGCCCATCCATTATAATATTGATCCATAAAAGTTGAATAGGGGTAAATGGAGTTGGTATCGGCAATAATGATCCTATAGTTATTGTTAATATTGCTCCAACATTTGTGGATAATTGGAATTTTAAGAATCTTTTAATGTTATCGAAGATTGTTCTTCCTTCTTTTATTGAAGAGACTATTGTAGCAAAGTTATCATCCTGAATAATCATATCTGCAGATTCTTTTGTAACATCTGTACCGCTACCCATAGCCACTCCAATTGAAGCCTTTTTAAGTGCAGGTGCATCATTTACGCCATCACCAGTCATTGATACGATTTCACCATGGTTTTGGAGAACTTCAATGATTCTTCTTTTCTGTTCAGGATACACTCTTGCATAAACTTTGATGTCCTTTGCAATTTCATTGTATTCCTCATCACTTAAATCTTCCAATTCCTGTCCAGTTAAGATTGAATTATTATAATTTTCTTCATGGATATAGTAATCTCTAGGGAGAATGCCCAATTCCATAGCTATTGCAGTAGCAGTATCCTTGTGGTCTCCAGTAATCATCACTACATTGATTCCTGCCTTTTGACAATCTGATATAGCGTCAATAGCTTCTGGCCTTGGAGGGTCCATGATTCCTAGAAGGCCTGCAAATATCAAATCTTTTTCAAAAGATTCTCCATGATGCTTATTCTTGGAATAGGTTCTATGAATTTCAGAATCCCCTTTTTCAATTTCCTTATTGTCTAAATCTGAAACCTTTTCATATTCTTCTGTATCAATTTTATTGTAAGCAAGAGCTATAACCCTTAAAGACATTCTTGTCATTCTGTCAATTTCGCGCATTATTTCCTTTTTGGTATAATCATCGAAATTGTTTATATGTCCATTGAAATCGATCTTATTAGATAAGTCTAAAATCAGTTCAGGAGCTCCTTTTGTTAAAACGTAATAATCTTTATTGTTTTCCTTATCTGTTTCACTGTAAATGAAGGTCATTCTTTTTCTATTGCTGTCAAAAGGTATTTCCAATTCTTTTTCAAAATTCCTATCTGCTTTAAGCTTTTCAAAATCATTGTCAAGTGCGAAGTGGTATGATGCCAAATCAGTAGGGTTTCCAATCAATTCATCATCTTCGTATCTAACGCCGTTACATAATCCTGCAATTAATACACCATTCTCTTGACTGGTTAAGAAAGGGGTTCTAACTGTCATTTTGTTTTCTGTTAAAGTTCCAGTTTTATCTGTACAGATGTAAGTGCATGATCCTAATGTTTCTACAGATGACAATTTTTTAACGATTGCATTGGATTTTGCCATCTTTTGCATTCCTAATGCCAAAGTCAAAGTCAAGACTGCAGGAAGACCTTCAGGAATAGCTGCAACAGCAAGAGAAACTGCGGTCATAAAGCTTTCAAGAATGTCCATGGCTTGATAAAAGTCTATGATGAATACGAATATACAAACGATTATGGAGAGTATTCCAATTTTTTTACCTAATCTGCCCACTTGAATTGTTAAAGGTGTTTCCTCTGCATCTTCTTGAATCATGGTAGCTATTCTTCCGATGGTTGTTTCCATTCCAGTAGCTATTACAACACCGGTTCCTTTTCCAAAGATTACATTTGAATTCATGGATACAAGTTTAGATTGGATATCTTCCTCTTTTGAATATTTTTTAATATCTTTAATCTTATTTGAGAAATCGGATACTCTTTCATAATTGGTATCTTTTTTAACAAAATCAGACTCTCCAGTTAAGGAGGATTCATCCACTCTCAAATCATAAGATTCAATTAAAATCAAATCTGCAGGAACTTTATCTCCCTCTTCAAGAATTACAATATCCCCTAAAACAAGATTTTCACTAGGGATTCTTTTGATGTGCCCATCTCTTTTAACGTGTGCATCTGTATGGACTAAACTTTTAAGCTTTTCCATAGCATTTTCCGCACGATATTCTTGGGTAAAACCGATTATTGAGTTAATTATTACAACTATAAGTATAACAATTGCATCCAAATGATTTCCAATCATATAGCTTGCAATGGCTGCAATTATAAGCATGAATATTAAAACATCCAAGAATTGGGATAAAAATAATTTCAAAGGACTATCTTTTTTCTTTTCCTGAAGCTTGTTTAAGCCGTATTTTTCTAATCGAGCATTAGCTTCAGTGCTGTTCAATCCTTCTTTTTGAGTGGAGTACTGCTTTAATATTTCTTCTATCAATATAATCCCCAAGTTCATAATTTGCTAAAAATAGTTTTTTGAAATCTCCATTTTGAGATTTTCATGATTTTTTATACTATATTTATATATGATATATAATGTGTAAATTTATATCTTTAATTTATGTTATTTAAACCTTTAAGGTTTTAACTTTCAAAATCCCTTATTTATCTTTCATATATGTAAAATGAGGCACGATTATAATTTTTTAACTTCATTTTTTTGGTTTTCATGTTCAAATCCTCATTGAACAATGGTTTTATGATTAATGTAGCGTCAACATTATCCCTTATTTTCATAATCGCTTCCTGCAATTCTGCAGGGGGTCTTATTGAAAACAATATGTCTGCATCCTTATAGATACTCATGTTTGGATTGAAAACATCATCTTTTATAATGTTTTCATTTGCAGGATCGATATCTGTCATTATAATGTCAATATTTCCATCTTCACTTAAATTCTTAGAGATTGTTTGGAATTTTCCTGCTCCAATTTCAACTATCTTTGTTTTTCTGCCTGTTTTTTCACTATTTTCAATAGCTAATTTAAGTATGAATTCCTCTAAATCGTTCCACATTTCTATTCCTTTTGAAGTTTTTTTATTCTTAATAATTTATTTATCTTTTAATAATTTAATATGTTCTGTTTTACTTTTATTTTATCTTAATTTTTTGCTTATAATTTAATTTTTAGAAATCTTTTTAATAGAGTAAATTAAATAATATTAATATAAATTTTTAATTATAAATAATGATTAAGAAAATAATTCATTGATTTTTAAAGTGTTTTTATGTTTATACGCGAATTTGTCCCTTCTGATTTGGCTAGGGTATATCAAATTGAAGTTGAGTCCTTTTCCACACCTTATGAATTGGCCATTCTTCAGCAATTATATGAAATAGGCGCTGGTTTTCTTGTAGCTGTTGAAGATGGTGAAATTGTAGGATATATTATTTTTTGGGTAAAAGAAGAAGGATTAGGTCATATTATTGCTCTTGCAGTCGATAGCAGATTCCGCAGACAGCATATAGCAACTCGATTGCTTATGATGGCAATAAGCATATTCAAAAATATTGATATTCACAGAATAACCTTGGAAGTGAAATCCCATAATGAAGCTGCAGTCAGCTTCTATCAAAAATTCGGTTTTGAAATCGATAGGAAAGTTCCTAATTACTATGAGGACGGATCTGATGCTTATGTAATGTTATTCAACACCAATAAAATCAGCAATTAATAAAATAAGTTAATACAATGAATAAATAAATAAAATTAATAATTAATAAATTAATTAAATAAAATAAATTAATTAAATAAAATAAATTAATTAAATAAAATAAATAAAATAAATTAAAATAAATTTAATAAAATAAAAAAAATTACTCATTTGAATTATTTTTAGTCAAATCTAATCTATAGCTAAGATTGTTCTCTTTTTTAAGTTCGGTCAAGTCTTTATTGATTTTTATATACTCTTTTTCAACTTCCAATAAAGATGTCACCAATCCTTCCCTATAGTTGTTCACTTTCTTTGTATCCAATAAGAACTTCTGTTGAGTATATGGTTTGGAGTTGACTATACTTGAAATTTCCTTATCTTCAAGTTCTATATTGATTTCAAGCTTGTTTCTTAGCCTTTCAAAGTCTTCAACGGTTTTTGGCTGATTTTCAATTTCATGCCTATTTATAAGGTTTTGAGTGGATTTCAATTCCTCCAAATCCCTATCTTCATAAGCCTCTTTAGAGCTATAGAATAAGTTTTCCTCATAGTCTGTTGGCTCAAGCAATAAATCAGGATGGATTTTTCTTATGCACTCCTTATAAATTGAGTGCAATTGTTTGAAATCCTGTTTTTTGCTTAAATTGTTCTTATGCTCTTCAATAAGAATATTCACTTTTGCAGTTTCTGTTTGCAATTCCAAATCTTCCTCTTTAAACTCATTTTCAATATGGCTTTCAATTTCACTCATATTGATTTTTGGCTTATTGATTTTGGTCTTATTGATCTTGATTTGATTTTCCTCTAAATCGCTTAATTCCTTATTGAATTGATTAGATGATTGTTGGTTAACCATTTTCTTAATCATTTCAATTGTTCTTTTTGTTTTCTTGATTTTAAGTTTATAATCTTTAATCTTGTATTTATAAACTCCAAATTTCAAGGAATAATCTGTTTCAATTTCTCTGCAGGTGAAATTTATCAAATTATCTTCTTCAAAGAGTTTGCTAGCTAGAATCTCTCTTAAATAGCTTATTTCATCTTTTAAACTATCAATATATTCTTCATTTTTTGCATTGTTTTGAGCTTCTGTCATTTTTAAACTCCTTGATTTATCTGCGTCTTCTTTCTTGCCTATTCAATCTTTTTGGCTGATTGGAAGGATAATCGTAATCTGAATAGTATCTTGAATCTATATTTCTATGGAATTGTCTAGGATTTCTGCTATATCTTTCCCTTTGCATTCTTTTCCTATATTTCCTTTCCTTTCGTCTTCTTATCCTTCTTTTTATTCTTCTTATTATACTTCTAACTATCAATAGGATTAGAATTATTGCAACGATTATCATTCCTATTGGCAAGAGTTCAAATAGTAAATCGCTGTAATATTTATGGAATGCCATTTCTGATGGGAAATTCATAGTGCTTGCACTTGTGTCATCTTCTGTAAGAAGTGCAAAATTGTAAACCAAGTCATAATAACCGATGGTTGCACCTTCATAATTAATGGAATCTGGCGCTTTTCCATGTTCATTCATATAGTCTACAACCATATCTGCCATATTGTAATAATCGTTAAATGAATATTCTCCTTTTGTAAAGCTTGAATATTTTTGTGGGTTATCTGGAGCTCCAAATTCTCCAGGAACTTCCAGGCCATATCCTCCTATGTATGAAGCGCTCATATACAGCAATTGCTGTGTGGTGTAGGAACCATATGAGTCCTGCATATCCCTGCCATGCCCATCAACAATTTTTTTAGAATCTTCTGCTAAATATTTAGGATCTAGCTTGTGATAAACTATTAAATCTGTATCCAATTGCTTGTTTTCATTTGTTCCAGCATAAATTGAATTAATGATTTCATTTGCAATGTATTCGTTAACATTATCGCTGTCATATGCGATTATTCCTTTATAGCAATCATCAGGGTATTCCTGAGCAGGTTGAATCAAGGTTATTCCCGCATCATTCAAGAACTTTCCAGGGCTTTTGACTGATGCGAATGTGTAATGTGACCAATTGTCATCATAGGATCTTCTAAGGAAATTTATTGTATTCAGGTCGAGTGTACCTGCATTTACATAGATGATCTTCTTGTTTACTTTAGTGGAATAGTCTGCAAGGTCAACTAAATTTCCTGCACAAGCGCCAGCAATTGAAACTGCTACATCACATCTAGCGCCCATTACCCTTGTCCCTTCTCCAGGATTTGAAGCTGAATCATCAACCACAACAACAATGTCTCCATTGGTTTTTGATTCAATTCTCTCTTTAATATCATTCAATCTTGCGAAATCCGCATCATGCTCATGCAAATTGTCTGAAGTCAGAAATACAGTTGTTGCATCTGCACTTTCAGCAATTATTGGGCATAAAATGATTAATGATAAAAGCAATATCGGAATAATCTTTTTCATGTTTAAATCACTTCATCGTCTTCTTCAAGAACCCATTTGATGGTATCTAGTCTTATGTCATTTGTCCAGATCATGGCATGGGTCTGGTTTTTCAATTCTACATTTCCTTCAACGGATGCCTCTTCATATCTTTTGTTTAATTCTTCAGCTCTTTTCTCAAACTTTTCAAGAAGGTCACGATTCTGAGTTTCAGAATTGACTAAAGTGCTTGTTAGCATAATTGATTGCAATTCAGATCCTGCAAGGATTACTTTAAGCTCGTTTGTGAGTTCATCTTCCTCTGCTCTTAATCCTGCAATCTTATCATTTAGTAATTCAATCTTTTCTCCAATTTCCTCTTTTGTTCTCATTTTTAATCTCCAAAAATTATAATAAATCTTTTTTATTTTTTATTTTTTATTTTTACTTTTATTTTTTAATTTTTGTTAATGTATAAAAGCATTATTTTTCCATGTCCCAATTAACTGGTTTTTTCTTTCGTCTTCCCCATTTGGTTGATTTCCACATTCCAGTATTTCTATTGGTCATGCCTTCCCTTAAATCGATTCTTTCTTCTGGCAAGTCCTTAGGGTCAATTTCCTTTTTTTCAGTTAAATTAGCTCCGCATTGGCTGCAGAACTTCGCATTGGGGTCAAAAAGTTTTGATCCACATTTTGGACAAAATTGGTTCATTATTTCACCTTCAACTTAAAATTGTAGTAAACTAAATATAATTTAATTATTATCTTATTTATTTTTATAGATATCTATAATTTATTTAAGGATTTATTTAGGGCAATTATTTATAAAAAGATTTATAAATTTCTAATTAGTAAAAATTAGATGAAGATGCACTGTCAATATGGTGATAATATGGCTGATGACATAATTGAAATTGATGATTATGAAGTAAAGGATAAGCAGATTATAGAAACAGATAATGAAGAGGATTATCAAAGAGACTATAATCAAAGGGAATATGATGGATATGATAAACAAGGAAGCGTTAATGGATTTTATAAATCCATTTCACTTAGCAACACTACCTTTTTGATCATTTTAATGGTTATTGTTTTATTGATAGCTATTTTTATAATGACTTTTGATTAATCAAATAAAATATAGTCTTAAGAATTTTGATTTGAATGTTTGATTTAGAGAATTTATTCAAAAGATTTTCATTTGAAAAAAATGACAAAAATTTCAGAATCTATAATCTTATCATCTTGATTGTAGGTTTGTCCCTTTACTTATTGAATAATCATTTCTTGCATGAAATCAATTGGTTTTTCATGTTCTATTTCAATGATTTTTTAGCTATTGTTGTGTTATTAAGCTTTTTGAATATTGTTTATCCTTATAAATTGACTAATGTTTGGCTAATAATTATCGTGACTATCTTGGCTTCATTTGTTTGGGAATATGTGGCATTGTTTATCAAAGCAGGAGCAATACTTGACTTTATTGATGTTATCTGCTATTTTGGATCTATGGTGATTTATTTAATTATATTGTATTTTTTAGAGGGGAAAATAAATACTTCAATTTAATTTAATGTGATATTATGGATAAAAATAATTCAAGTTACTCTCCAGATTCTAGATATCTCCTTAATTTTTCTTTTTCACAAAAGAGATTAAGCTCTAAAGATGATGGGCAAGCTTTGGACTTTCAAGCATTTTCCAAATCCTGCATGAGTTCAAACATCATATCTGAAACTTCTCTGGAAGAGAATTACATTTTATTGAAAAAGAAATCATTGCTTCAACGCAAATCCATGGGTTCCCTTAAAATTTTTTATAGTGAAATCATTGACTTAAGACTTAATAAGTCCGATTTGTCCTCATTGTATTCATCTATAGTTATCGTTTATTC
>NZ_CALDKF010000022.1 GCF_937898925.1 uncultured Methanobrevibacter sp. | reverse complement strand
TATCACCCTTTTATAAATGTTGTTTTTGACTATTTATAAAGTTTTTGGTGATATTATGTCCTACAATAACATATTCGAAGAGGTTATATACTTGATCTTTTCTGAGTCTACCTACAGTAGCAGCCATACCTCAATAAGCCATCTGCCCATTCTTTGTTGAGGTCCGGTTTCTAAAAATATGGTTTAATGAAGTAAATTAAACATCAATATTACTTTTTTTTAATAAATAATGATAGGCTTCATTTATTACTTCATTGAAGTTTTCACTTGTATCAAAATATTTAATTTCATATTTAAGGCATTCCTCACAGACAGATTTACTATAAGGAACACCCAATTCTAAATTATATAAATTATCTTCGTCAGATTGATTTTTAGTCCAAATATTATCCCCATCATATTTTTTCATTTCTTCTAATTTTTTATGTATATCTAAATCTTTATATCCTAAAAAAATGATTATTGTATTTTTTATATCTTTATTGTATAAATCTTTTGGATAAACATGACATGTATCAATTACATAGAATTCTTTTCCTTTGATTTGATCTGTTTCACTGTCTTCTATTATCGTCCAAATTAAATGGCTCATTTTAGGACTTATTTCTCTCCAATCATCCCTTTTTTCATAAAAATTGTCATCTATTCCTCTTTTAATTGAATCCATTTTATAATGTATGAATCCATGTTTTGCTAATTTAAGTGCAAGTGTTGTTTTTCCACTCCTACTTGCTCCTGCTATAATAATGTGCTTCATCCAATAACCTTATTTTTTCATCAATATTCATATAAAAATTTTCGTTGTTCACTATTTTTAAAAAAGAGTATGTTAAAAATTAAAAATAAAATCAAATTATATTAAACATAACCCTCCTTATCATCAATTCTTTTAATAGCTTCTTTGACAGCATCTTCATGTTTGGAATTTTGAGCAATATTCTTAAAGGCCCATTTTGAATAAACAGATATCTTCTCAACCGCTTTTTTAGCAACAATACTGTATTTTGCATTGTTTGCAATTTCCACTAATAAATTTTCACTATCATTAATTCTATCAAAAACTTCCAATGAAATAGAACAGTCCTTTGCATTCATTACAATATAAACAAAAAATTCATTTTCTAAAATTGTAAGATCATTTAAATCATCCAATGCCTGATTAAAGTCATCCGAATTTATAATACGGTCAGCCAAATTTTTGTTAAATTCATATTCCTCACTCCAACCGTTATTTTCAGCCCATTCATCAAAAATATCTTTATGAATTCTAAAATCACGGGACAAATTACTTAAGGCATTACCATGAGTTTTTCCTTTTAATCTTAGAACAACATAATTCCTAAAAAAACTATCCATTCCTTCCAAGGTTCTTTCTTTTTTATCTTTAAATAAATCAATGATAATTGTTTCCCAATCATATTTTTCATACCACTCCAGTACCCTGTTTGATATTTGATTGCATTTTAATGAATCTTTAAACTTATTTATAATTATGTTTTCATCAATATTTTCTTCAGGAAAACTATTTATTAATCCAATATAATCACCATTCATTCCAAAATACTCTTTGAATAAATCTTCAGCCATTAGTTTTTCCCAATCCTCATCAATGAAAGCCTGTTTTAGATTGTTTAAAGGAACATCATATTTTTTTGATACGCTTTTAAAAATCTCCTCATTTTCACAGTTATATTTGATAAAGTAATGATAAGAATCATCATAACAATAATCCATACATTCAAATCTGTTTTTATCCTTTAAAACATCCTCTTTTTCCTTCAAAATTATGTCATAGTCCTTTTGTATAATGTCCCAGATTTTTTTAACAATTCTTCCAGAGGTTTCATCAGCAAAAAAACTACTACCCAATGTTTCAATTCCCTCATCAAAATTTATAGTATTGTCTAAATAAGCTTGCTCGTTATAGAAAAAACTAACCCTTTTTAGATGCAAAAATTTGTTACGAATATACATGCCATATCCAAAATGGGCTGCAGTGGCAATACTGTCTCTGTCAGACTCTTTAAATTCATTCAACATATCTATAGTCATATCATTTAAAAGGAATAATAATATGCCTTTAAGAGTATAACTAGGAATTCCATATCTATAATCATTTCTTAAAATACTTTTTATATCATTTAATGAATTTATGAAATATTCTTTAAAATTTTCCTTCTTGAAAGCACATTCATTAGCTTTAAAAATCATCATATTTCTAATATGCAGCCAATAATCAAACAATTTATGCCTTTTTAGAATATAATAACATTCCTTTGGTATGTAATACAAGCCAAAAAAGTCAGTCACTGTTTTTGTTAATTCACTTATTTTTTTAATTTTTAATAAATGATTATCGTCTATTTTATAAGATTCCAATTTTTCAAAATCATTTTTCTGCTCTGGAAACTCAATGCCATATAACCTTTTAAATTCCTCATGAAATGTTTCATCTATTTTTGAAAAAGGAATTTCTAAACTGATTTGCTCCATATACTCCTTAATTGATTTTCCTATTTCTTGATTTAAACCATAATAATCCAATAGCTCTAAATATGAATCAGATAATCTTGCATCCCCACAAAGCTCAATAACTCTTTGGCGAGAATTTGAAATAATTAAATCTGATCCAAAGATACAATGACTGGAATTTGAAGTATTTGAAGCATCTGAATCAAAGCCTCCTTGATTGGAAATTGAAATATTAGAAGCATCTTTTGAATTAGTGTCCTTTTTAATATTTTGACTATCATCATCATACTTTAAACGATTCAATTGATCTTTTGCTTGATTTTGATAATGAGAACTATTATCATTAGCTATAGATTCCAAAACATCTTTTACTTGAACTAAATTTTCATCAGAGACCAGTTTAGCTCCAGAAATCTTATCCCAATCATCATCAGAGTTTCTTATAAATCGAAGCAATTCATCTTGAGCCCAATCAAAATTTTCACCTGAAATCATTTTTAATGCATCAAGTTTATATAAGGAATAGTTTTCACTTTTAGCAATGAAAATTAATCTATACTGAGCCCATTTAAAATTTTCACCACGAATATTTCCTAATGCCCAAATTCTTTCACGTTTATATCCTATTTCCTCAATTCTATCACGATAATTTCCTCTGCCTTTTGCAATATCAATTAATTCATTTTGAGCCCAAACAAAATTTTTGCCATCAATTTTACCTAATGCATTAATTTTAGAAACTAGGGCATTTGCATTTTCTCCAATATCAATCCAAACATCCTGATCATCAACAGTAATTTTATCAAAAGCTTCTTTTGCTACTGCCCAATCTTTTGCATTACGCGCAATATCAATCCAAACATCCTGATCATCAACAGTAATTTTATCAAAAGCCATTCTAGCAACAGCAAAATTTTCAATTTTTGAAAAGTCTACTGCTAAATCACTCAAATTATCAGAATTAATCCTTTTAAATGCTTTTTCTCCAACATCTATATCAACAGCATTGCGTGCAATATCAATCCAAACATCTTGATCATCAATAATGATTTTATCAAAAGCCTTTCTTGCAAGCTTAAATTTTTTAGTAATAGCGATGTCAATTAAATCCTTTTGATTATCTTCTTTAATCTTTTCTAATGCATATTTTGCAAGAAAACTATCAGCATTTTTAGCTATATTTATCAAAGCTTCCTGATTTTCAATGCTAATCTTATCTATTGCCTTCTTACGAATATCATAAGAACCGTTAATTACAATATCAACCAAAACATCATCATACTCACAATTTTCAATTATTTCTTTAATTTCTTCAAAATCATCATTTTTAATAGCTTGACTTGAAGCTTTCATGCGTATTTCCTTATTTGGACTATTATATCTATTCATATAATCTTCATTATCCATAAAAAACCCCCTTTAAAAAAATATTTATAAAATTGCCTCATTAATCTTTAAAATTTTTCATAAATCAGTTATTATAAGAACTAAATAAAACTATTCACATCAAATATATGAAAGTTTAATACCTAATCTATTTTCAATTAATTCAATAAGCTTATTGTATCTTTCTAAATAATTTCCTCCAAGAGATATATAATTAACATCATTCTTTTCAAATAGCTTTTTTAAATTATTATTATATTCTTCAAAATTTTCAAACATGTGCTCATTTCTTGTTCCATCCTGAACAAAGGCAACAGTAGGTTCCAAATAGATAATTAAATCAAAATCATGCATATTTGTAATTGCAGAAGATAGATTCTCTAATTTTTCCTCTTGAGACTCATCATTAATTAAAAAATCTGCATAGAATTGTGTTACTAATGCATCAGTATCAACAAAAAGAATCCTATTTGAAGTCTTTATAGCCTCTAACTCTTCCCTTTTTTGACAAATCATATTATAAGCCAAATCCTCAAAATTCATGAATTCTTCAAGCCCTGCTTCCTCACATCTATCACGACCAATCTCGCGGACAAAATTGGTATTATATAAATTAGCTAAATTCTCAACTAATGTAGATTTGCCAGTGCTTTGTATTCCTACAATCAAAACCTTTTTAACAAAATAGGATTTTACAAAATTTGGAAGATAATCCCAATATTTAAATGTATCTTCTCTAATTAATGTGGAACTTATAGGAATAATCTTTCTATCAAAGTAGTATATTTCACTTTCAGGGTATAAGTCTTCAAATATATTGGTGTTTTCATAATCAGACCCGCAAAAAACCACATCTATTTTTTGACCTATTTTTTTCTTAACTTCCTGAGCTCCTTTTTTCCAATAGGAATCATCATAGCCATCCTTTGTAGCAGCTTCATCTTCAACTGTGATTATCTCTACATTATCTAAGTGCTTTGTTAAATTTAAAATCCACCTATAACGGATTTCCATTGGAACATGATCCCTTTTTTCAGCGTAGGAAATCATAATATATAATTTTTTACACATTGAAGATGCCTTATAAATATTGTTTAAATGCCCTTTATGTAGCGGATCAAATGAACCTCCATAAAACCCAATATTGTAATTATCCATTTGTTTCATTCCTCCACTTAACATACATGATAACTGCATTAATTAAATAAATGCACCACATCAATAAAACAGCTATACTGCCAGTACCATTAATTAAAGCAATTAACCACATTATTACAGTAACTACATCAACAATTATCCATAAGACCCATTGCTCAGTATACATTTTTATTGAAATATACAATGCAACAACTGATATTACAGTGCTTAAAGCATCAATAAAAGGCAAATTACCATTTAAAAACTGTAAAAATAGCCCATAGACAATAGTTAAAGCAAATACTGAAATTAACAATATTGTAGTTTGTTTTAATGACATTTGTCTTTTTGAAACTTCGTTGGTTTCAGGATTCATATTCTTACTCCAAACATAAAAACCCCAAAACTGCATAGGCAAATAATAAATTAAATTTAGCATCACTTCTCCATAATATTTAGATTCAAAAGCAATTATTGCATAAGCAATTACATTAACTAAACCAAATACATATGCGGATAATTTTCCTTTTCCAGTGCAAATTACACAAGCTATTCCGGTTATTGCTGCTACAATGCCTAAATAAGTATCTCCTAAAATAATTGAAATAACTGCAATTGAAATAGTGGCTATTAATAACCAAGCGATTTCCCATTTCTTCCATCCAACAAACTCATTATGCAATAGCTCATTCATATTTTATACCCCTTTTAAAAAAATGAAAAAAACAAAATACAAATTTTTCTAAAAATTTTCAAAATACTGTTTATTCTTTTATTTCTTCAATAATCATAGAATCATTAGATTCATAAGCAAAAGCTTCCTGCTCCAATATATTATTATTCTCCATAAACCATTTTTTAAATAAAACTTCAGGAAATTCTTCAGATGAAGTGAAAATAGTTATCAACAATTCATCAAAAGCCCGAGATTTATAATGGGCTTTAACTTTTGTCACATACCAACTGTCATAACCATTTTTATTAAATTGACTAAATAGATTCTCAAGAATTTCTTCAATATCAATTAGGATTAATTCATCACCAATTAATTTATAAAGAGGGATATGAAAAACATATTTTTTATTTAATTCTATCATGTTTCACCTTAAAATTCAATTTTTATGCAAAAAATTATTCTCTTAATTCCTCTCTAATTCTCATCAAGGTTTTTCCTAATTGATTTCTACCTTTTCCTCTGCAAACACCCCAATATTGATCATTCCAGGTGTTTCCTTCTATTAAAGTAGCATCACCAGTTTCCAATAACAATTTCCTAATGTCTTCATTTTGCTCAAATTTAGCTTTGCATACTTCATACATTATATTATCCTTAACTTCATCCCAATCTTCACGCAATTTTACTTTATGACCTAATCTTTTCGATTTTCTTGGGCTCACATTGGTGAATTTCAATTTAGTCTCATCATCAAAGACCTTTTGAGCATGAAAAGCAGCTTCTGTATGAGGATAAACTATTCCATCATATTCAACATCACAAATATAAAAATTACTTAAGAATAAATATTTTCCATCAAATCTATCAATTATATCTACCATAATATCACTTTTTAATAAAAAAATCATCAATAGTTTTTCAAAAGAAGAAGATAGAAAAATCTAGAAAATGCTAAATTATCCAAAACCATAATATCTCCCCCCTCAAAAAATAAGCTATTATAATTTTCAATAAATCTAAGAAAAAATTCTTATATTTAATTTTATAAAAAATATTATAAAAAGTTTTTTATATTTGAAGAAACATAGAGAGAGCAGGGGTTTCCCCCTATCTTTTGAGTAATCCTATTAGTGATATTATCAAGGACATAAGACTTATCACTAATTGGATTAAATCTATTTTTTTAATTTGTTTAATTTAGTTCATTAAACCAAGTTTTACGAAACTTAATAAATTCTAATAATAGAATTTATTAATTAAAAATTTTATTTTATTTATGAATTAACTGGAAACTTGTTATATTTTTCAGTTCTATTTTTAATTTCTTCAAAGTTTTCATCAATCAATAATTCCCCATCTTTAAATACGGTTCTTAATTGATCTTCACCTTCATCATCTTTTGGAACAGTTTTAAACTCAAAATCATCATTTCTTAACAATTTGAATCTTCCTTTTTTGGATCTTTTACTGCTGTCCAATGGCTTTTTGAATATGTCAATCCATTCCCCATTTCTAAGTTGGGCAGAACATTTGAATGCATTTCTTTGGGTGTCTCTGTTTACGGCAGTATGCAATCCTCCACCCATTCCAAAGATAAGGTTTTCAGCAGCCCATCCTTGAGCCTTTATGCCAAAGAGTATGTCTCTGATTTTATGATAATCCAAACCGTCTCCCCAAAGAAGACCTATATTTGCTTTGAATGTTTTATATCCTTTGGAATTTTCTTGGCTTCCAAATCCTCTTTCAATTATTTCAAGACAATCGATTGTTGTTGAGATAGGTTCTCCACTGTCTGGTCTGAACACTACCTTGTTTCCTTCAGTTTTGTTTAGGAAGGTAATGATTTCATCATTCAGGCCATGTCCTTTAATGCATGCATTTTCCAAGAAATTCTTATAGTTGTAGCTGTCTATTACAATTGACAAAATTCCATCATGAGCATTTTGGACAACGTTTATTGCCTGGTCCATTTCACCTTCCGGACCCATTGCAGTCATTACACTATGTTCAGTTGCCTGAACTGAAAATCCTTGAATCTCATTACTATTGTAATAGTTTGCAGGTATTGCAAGTGCTGGTACAGTATCTGTACCTGAAAAGCTTAATAAATGAGCTGAACCAGCTAATCTTGATGATTCAGTTGAACTTGCTCCACGATAACCGAAATCATGCAACATAAAGTTAAGATTGTCTTTAGATGATCCTGTTATATCCAAATAGAAATTGCAAAGCTTTTTAACCTCTGCAGATAATGTTGCAATAGTTGATGGGTACCATACTTGAAGAAGGAGTGATTCAAGATAATTAGGCAACCAGTATGCATGCTTGTCTGTATTCTCTATAGTCATCAATGCATTGCCTACATTAACTGGTGTTCCTTCTGGAACCGCTTTTATTTCAACAGGGAGTTTTCCATCAAGTTCCTGTGCAATGTACATCCAATCATCAGTGTTGAAGATTCCTGGTGCAATATGTGCATCTACGATTTTCTCCGCTTCCAATACTTTTTCTTCACTTACTACACTACCTTCAAGGTATTTCTTGAGGATGTATTGCAGTCCATAAAAAATAGTTTTGTTAAACTCTGCACCACTTCTGCTTTCAAGGTAGGAATAAATCCTTTCAGTGCCTTTTGGGTATAAGTAGTGGTGGGTGAGTTTATAGCTGTCTGTCAATAGGCATATATTATTCTCAATCATGTTATCACCCTTTTATAAATGTTGTTTTTGACTATTTATAAAGTTTTTGGTGATATTTCGGATATTATTAATTGAAAAATTTCATAGATATTTTTTTGTATTGTTTTGATTTTCTATTTTGTTTAATTTAGTTCATTAAACAATAGTTTTACGAAACATGTTTTGTGTGATTGGGGAACGTTTACTATGAGAAACAGGGTGAGGTCTGATTTCCATATGGTGGGGTTGAATTAAAATGGAGGTGTACTTTTTTTAGTCAGTCTTGACTAACTAACTGTTTTAAATATAATTTTTTTCAAAATATTAATTAATTGATTTTTCTGTATGATTTTCATGACAAAAGATTTAATGACCTGCCCAATAGAAAACACGTTAAAATTAATCAATCGTAAATGGATAATTGTTTTAATCAGGGACATGTTTTCTGGAAAAAAATACTTTCGTGAGTTTAGTGAAGGAAAAGATGGTCTTTCAAACACAGTGCTATCGGATACTTTAAAGTTCATGGAGCAAAATGGTTTGATTAGAAAAAAAGATGGGGAATATCGTTTAACTCATAAAGGATTTAGATTAAATAGAATATTATATGAAATGGCAGTATTTGGATTGGATGAACTTGAATGTGATGACACACAAGATTTAGAAGTAATTAACATGTTTAAAGATTATTATGCTGAAATTTTGAGGTTAAATGATGAAAGCAGCAGTATTGAATAAGAAAAATGAAGATTTAGAAATTAAAGAAGTTCCAATGCCTGAAATTGATGAAGATGATGTGTTGGTTAAAGTTAAATATGCAGGTGTCAATCCCCTTGATAATATGATTGTTCGGGAAGAAGTGAAATTAATCACTCCCTATAAATATCCGTTAGTAATGGGCAATGAATTTTCAGGTATTGTTGAAAAAACTGGAAGCAGTGTAACTGATTTCACTGAAGGGGATAGGGTATATGCAAGAATGCCTTTAAATAAAATAGGTGCTTTTGCAGAGTACGTTGCAATTAATAAATATGCAATTGCAAAAATACCGGATTATTTGAAATTCGATGAGGCGGCATGTGTGCCATTAACTGCACTGACTGCAATTCAGGCATTTGAATTAATGAATCCTTCAAAAGGAGAAAAAATTTTCATTTCTGGTGGAACAGGCAGTTTAGGTGCAATGGCAATTCCAATTGCTAAAGATCTGGGATTGCATATAATTACCAGCGGAAGTGAAAAAAACAGGCAAAGGGTAATGGATTTGGGTGTCAGTGAATTTATTGATTATAAAACTCAGGATTATTCAGAAATATTGTCTGATGTTGATTATGTTTTAGATACTTTGGGCGAATCAGAATTGGAAAAGGAATTTAAGATATTAAAACCTGGAGGTATTTTGGTATCTCTTAAAGGCCTTCCAAATGAAGAATTTGCAAAAAGAATGGGACTATCAACGGTTAAAAAATTATTATTCAAATTTGCCGGAAGGAAATTTGACAAGTTGGCTAGTAAAAAAAATCAAAAATATTATTTTTTGTTTGTTGAATCAAATGGAAAACAATTGGAACAAGTTTCTAGGATATTTGAAGAGAAAAATATTAAATCTTCCATTGATACAATCTTTGAATTAAGTGATGTTAATAAAGCTATGGATAAGGTTGATAAAGGAGGTTCTAAAGGAAAAACTTTAATAAAAATTAGGGATTAATTATTTCCTATTTGGGGAATTGATTTAGATTTGTGTTGTCCTAATTATGAGTCTAATAATTTTTTTTAAATCCTTCTTTCTTTTTATCATTATTTTTTTTTTATATTCGTTGAATTATCATGGAATGTGCTGTGTGTTTTTTCCCATTATAAATTTCCATTACAGTTTTGTTTAATTTAGTTCATTGAACAATAGTTTTACGAAACACTAAAACGTCAATAAAAAAAAAGATTTAAAAAAATATCAAAAAAAGTAAAAAAAAAGAATTAATAAAAAATATTATAATATTTGTTTATTAATCAATTCAGCATTCAAAATAGAAGCACCAGCAGCACCTCTAATTGTATTATGTCCTACAAGAACATATTTAATTCTTGATCTTTGTTTATTTTAGTTCATTAAACTAATGTTTTACGAAACTAATCCACATATATCGCTGCCGAAAAAATGTATCTATTATTTTTCCATTTCATACGAGATGACGTACTGCACATTTTCCGGAATTGCGATACTTGGGTCCGCTTCCACAAATCGTCCTTTATGCCCTTCTTCCTGCATTGTCAGGTCAAAATGGGCTAAGGCAATACCGACATCCACCTTCTGAATATCACCAAGCGGACTGTTCCTCATGGACTTTTCTTTATAGAAGTGAACTGTATCACCAATGACAACAGCTCTCCAAGGCTGTTTGTTTCCAGCAGATGGAGCCCATCTTGCCATTTCCAGAGCATCAGCAAAAATACCAGCGGATGAAGCAGATAGCTTATTCCCATACTGCTTATCGAAAAACAACTGCTCAAAAGGAATTCTTTTATCAGCTTTCAGGCCTTTACGCATTAAGGATTCACGGATGGATTTCTTCTGTGAAGGATATCCAACAGGACTCGCAACAGGGAGAACTTCATCATCCTGAACATCCATAGCCTTTTCAAAAGCAGCCCTGCTGAGTGAGGCAGCAAGCATTACAGTTCCTACACCGAGTGATTCCGCATAGAGGCACACATGCTCAAAGCTATATCCAAAACCAATCTCATAATGTTTGCAACGTTTCACCTTTGCGGCAAGATACAAATCCGCACCTACAATCACCGGACTGGAAAGCCCATACTCTTTGACGTCAAGAAAACGAAAATCCACGGAAACATCAAATGGATTTGTTTGGGATTGAATAAATTGTTCAATAGCCACCCTGTCTTCATTCTTGAGAGGCTCCCCAGTGAAGGTCCTCACACTTTTTCTTTTAATAATCATATCTTTTACAGAGAATGTCATAATAATCGCTTCCTTTAGTACTAGTATCAGATACTAATACATTATAGTGATTCTGTCCTCGCTTGTCAATATCACACTTAAAAAAGCCAAAATTTAGTTTATTTCATAAAACAAGTTTTACGAAACATTGTTAAAATATCAAAGAAAAAAAAAATAAAAAAAATAAAAAAAAGAATTATAAACAATATTATAATATTTGTTTATTAATCAATTCAGCATTCAAAATAGAAGCGCCAGCAGCACCTCTAATTGTATTATGTCCTACAAGAACATATTTGAAGCTGTTATCAAATGCTTGATCTTTTCTGACTCTACCAACAGTAGCAGCCATACCGCCATAAGCCATTCTGTCCATTCTTGGTTGAGGCCTGTCATCTTCTTCTTTTACGATAACAGGTTGTTCTGGAGCAGAATGAAGACCTAATTCTTGAGGAAGTCCTCTAAATTCAGCCATTGTCTTTTTGATTTTATCAATATCTACTTCGTCATCAAGCTCTACGAATACTGCTTCAGTGTGACCATCAATAACAGGCACTCTGTGACAGGATGCGCTTAATGAGAAGTTTGCTGGTTTTACTTCCCCACCATCAAGTGAACCTAAAAGATGCAAGGTCTCGCTTTCCATCTTTTCCTCTTCACCGCCAATGTATGGAACCAAGTTATCTACAATAGCCATTGAAGGAACACCATTATAACCTGCTCCTGAAACAGCTTGCATGGTAGATACATAAATTCTGTTTATGTTGAAATTATCATAAATTGGTTTTAATGTTAAGGTCAAAGCAATGGTTGAACAGTTAGGGTTAGTTACAATGAAACCGTCCCAGTTGTTGTTTTTCTGTTGTGCTTCAATCATGTCCAAGAATTGTGGATTGACTTCAGGAATGACTAAAGGAATGTCCTTTTTCATTCTCATCGCACTAGCATTTGATGCCACAACAAAATCCTTTGCAAATTCTGGCTCGACTTTTGCAGCAAAATCAGCAGGAAGTGAAGAGAACACTATTTCAACATCCTTATCCATCTGTGCAGGGTCAGTTTCAATTACAGTAATGTCTCTTACAGATTCAGGCATTTCACTATTCATATACCAAGTGGTAGCGTCTTCATATTTTTTGCCTGCAGATCTTCCGGAAGCTGCAAGTGCAGCAATTTCAAAATCAGGATGATCAGCCAACAATTGGATGAATCTTTGACCTACCATTCCAGTTGCACCAAGTACACCTACTTTTACCATTTAAATCATCTCAATAATTATAATATTTATTTATTTTTTCTAAAAGAAAATAATTAAAGTTTATTTTCTAAAAGAAAGAGGAATTAAAATTAAATTCCTAAAACATCAGACATATCATTTACTTTTCCAGGTTCTGCGGAACCTACGAATCTTAAAGCTCTGATAACACCAGCAATGAATACTTCTCTGGTATGTGCCATGTGTTTAACTTCCAATCTTTCACCATCACCAACATACAATACAGTGTGGTCTCCTACAATGTCCCCACCACGTACTGCATGTATACCGATTTCCTCTTTGGTTCTTTTACCTACTTGACCTTGTCTTCCATAGACACCCACTTCTTCAGGGTTTCTTTCAAGAGCGTCAGCAACCACTTCAAATGCAGTCATAGCAGTTCCGGAAGGAGCATCTGCCTTTTGGTTGTGGTGAGCTTCAATGATTTCAATATCAAAGTCATTCAAGATAGGAGTCAAGTCCTTCAATACCTTAAAGAATACGTTTACTCCAATTGAGAAATTAGAGGAAATAACTGCCTTGATGTTCTTTTCCTTGATTACATCAGCGTTTCCTTTAGCTTGCTCTTCTGTAAATCCAGTGGTACCGACCACTAAGTTTACACCGCAATCAGCAGTTCTTTTAATGGTTTCAACAGCAGCAGGAGCAATGGTAAAGTCAACCAATACTTCAGCTCCAGATTCTTTCAATGCTTTTTCCAAATCTTGGGAACCGACAATAGGAACTCCAATATTACCGATACCTGCTTTTTCACCAGCATCTACACCTGCTAAAGGAGTGTTTGGCATTTCAATAGCAGCTACAACTTCCATATCATCCTGTTCAGTAATTTTTCTTATAATGCCGGAGCCCATTCTTCCAGCAGCTCCAGTTACAGCAACTTTTATCATAATATCATCTAAATAATTTTATAAGTATAAACAAATTGTAAAAAAATAAGAACTGGAATTATAAAATTCCAGCATCTTCCAATGCTTTTCTTAAGATTGCTTTGTTTTCTTCCAACATAGGAACTAAAGGTAATCTTAATGGACCTGCAGGCATTCCCATCATTTTCAATGCTTCTTTTGCAGGTGCTGGGCTGGTTTCAATGAATAAAGCTTTGATTAAGTCATATTGTTTGTAGTGCAATTCCATCGCTTTATCATAGTCACCGTCTAAGATGCAGTTTACCATTTGAACCATGGTTCTTGGATCGATGTTAGCGGATGCACTCACTACACCTCTTGCACCAACAGACATTAAAGGAAGGGTCAATTCATCACTACCGGATAAGATTACAATATCGTCTTCCAATCCTTCATCCCTTAAGAGTTTCATGGTTTTGGATACTTTGTCCACATCAGAGGAAGCTTCTTTTAAAGCAGAGATATTGTCCACTTTTGCAAGTTCAACAATGGTTTCAGGAGCCATATCCAAACTGGTACGTGATGGAACATTGTAAGTGATCAAGTCAATGTCCACTGCATTTGCAATTTGGGTATAATGTTCAATTACACCATGTTGTTGTGGTTTGTTGTAATATGGAGTGATCAATAGAGCCATATCTGCTCCAGCATCATCTGCATATTTGGTTAAGTCCAATGCTTCGGTAGTTGCATTACTTCCGGTTCCTGCAATGGTGGTTACTCTGCCATCAACTTCATCAATCATGATATCAAGAACTTTTCTATGTTCATCATGGGTTAAGGTAGCGGATTCACCAGTGGTTCCTACAGCAACCAAACCGTCCACATCATTGTCAATCAACCAGTTAATATTCTGTCTGTATCCTTCTTCATCTATGGATCCATCCTCATGCATAGGAGTGACCATAGCAACAGCAGTTCCTTCAAAACGCATAAAAAACACCTTTTTACATTAATAATTATTTTTGAATTTTTATTTCAATTATTTAATAAATCTAATCATTTATTTTTTCATTTAATTTAATTTCTAAAGAATCATATTAATTTCAAATACTTAATCAGTTAAAGTTCGTATCATTAAAAACCAAATATTTTTACGAACCTTCAAGGATTGTAAATAAAAATTAATTACAATAAAAAACGATAGAAGCAGATTACTTCCCTTTAATGAAAATAAAGTAAATGCCTCTTTATAAGATTAAAATAATAAAAGCGAGAGTTATAAAACTCCCTTTATTAAGTCGTATGCTACCTTACCATCTTCCCAGTTAATGAATAAGACAATAGCAGTTTGGGATGATGAGATTTCAACGATGTTTATGTGTGCTTCCTTAAGTGGATTGGTGATTTCAGTGATTACTCCAGGAGTTTCAATAAAGTCAGGATTAATCATGGTTAACATAGCGATGTCCCTTCCTAAGGAAATTGAGCTTAAACTGTCTTCAGCAATGACTAAATTATGCAATAAATGATATGCTTCATCAGCATCGCATTTATCCAAGAATAAGGTAATTGAATTTTGACCTGCAGAGATACCATAAATGTTGATGTTAGCTTCCGCTACCAAAGTTGTCATTTTTGCAAGGAGACCAATCTGATTAAGCAAATCCTCTCCAACTAAAGCAACTACAGAGATAGGTTCCGGATGCAAGCAAACTGATTTGTTCATGGAATCTTCAAAGGGACCTACAATCTCAGTCCCAGGGTCAGACAAATCACCTTTTTCAAAACTAATGATTTTTGCTTTTATTTCAGGATCTTTAAATCTTAAAGCATGAGGGTGTAAAACTTGAGCTCCATGAGTAGCTAAATCTCTCATCTCTTCAACAGAGATATAATCCAATTTTTCAGCTTCATTGATTTTTCTTGGATCAGTTGACATGACTCCATCCACATCGGTAACGATGATTACGTCATCTGCATTTAAGCAATGACCTAATAGGAATGCAGTTACATCACTTCCACCTCTTCCTAAGGTGGTTACTTCTCCATTTTCAGTTCTTCCCAAGAATCCGCAGACAACTGGAATGATTCCTTGATCTAAAAGTCCTAAAAGTCCTTGAGATTGCTCTTCAGTTTTTTCAAAATCAATTTGAGCTTTTCCATAGTTGTCATCAGTAATCACAGGCCATAAGTCATGGCTTGGATCTATGTATTCGGATTTTACACCTAATGATTCCAAGACTGATGAAAATACTCTGATGCTGGTTCTCTCACCCATGGATAAAATTTCCGCCAATTGCTTTTCAGTTACTTCTTTTCCAATGGATTCATCAGCAATAGCTACTAAGTCATCAGTAGTCTTGTTAATAGCTGATACAACAACCACAACCTTCTTTCCTTCCATATACGCATTTACGATAGATTGTGCAGCTTTTCTAATTCTTTGTCCATTTCCAATCGAAGTACCGCCAAATTTGGCTACAATTAATTCCATTTGTTTACACACCTTTTCTTTTAAATTAAAAATTAAAATAAATATTTTGATAAATCATATTTTATAGACTATTATCCATTTATTAATTATATTAAAGGGTATTTATATATTTAATTATTAATTTTACAATTTTTTAATGCAAATTATCCATTTGTTAATAAAAAATACTGAATAATTAATAAAAATCCAAATAAAAAAGATCCAAAAATAATTACCAATAAAATTTTAAAAAATCTTAAGATTGATATAAAAATTATAAAAAAGAAGTAGATTAAAATTAATTAATCTAAAAA
>NZ_CALDKF010000021.1 GCF_937898925.1 uncultured Methanobrevibacter sp. | reverse complement strand
CCGTTGCAAAGCATCATAGTTGGGACACAACTGAGAAGGAAGCTCGTCAGAGAGCTAAGCAAGTGGTGTTGATTAAAGATTTAATTGAAAGGCATTATCCAGATGCCATAATAAGTAAATTATAACAAAAATGGTAAAATAATTATTTTTTTTCGTTTTTTAAATTAAGATTATTGTTGATACTATGGATTTGATTGAAAAGGTTCAAGATGCAGTTGTAAATGCAGGCAGTTCATATAGTGAAGACAGATTAGCTGCTTATGAAAATGCTCTAAAATTGGAAAAGGAGCTAAATAATGAAAATGCAGTTTGGGCCTTGGAACAGATGATTGAAAACTTTAAGGTAGCTAATGAAAAGAAGCTTCCATTATGTGATGATACTGGAATTCCACATGTCTTGATTGAAATAGGGAAGAAAAGGGAAATTCCTAAAGGATTTTTCAATGAAATCAATATAGGTATTGCACAAGGACTTGATAAACTACCAGGAAGGCCAATGGCAGTTAAAGGAAATGATATTGAACGCATTGAGCAATCACAAGGTTTATACAATGAGTCCCATATGATGAAGCCCGCATCCTTTTTAATTGAAGAGAAAGACGAATCCACTTATGGAAGACTGATTGATGTGGATGAAGATAAGATAAGAATCACAATTCTATTGGAAGGTGGAGGTCCTGAAATAAGGGCAAAGACATATAGGGTTTTCCATAAAAGAGACTCAAAAATAGTTTTCGGTGAAGCTTTGGATTGGCTAAAGGAATCATTGGCTATGTTAGGCTGCACTCCATCAATTCCAGCTATTGGAGTTGGAAGAACCCACTTTGAGGCAAATGCATTAATGCTAAGAGCAATGGTTCATGGTAATTTAGGCTATCAATCAGATATTGAAAAATACATTGCAGAAGAGTTGAATAAGACAAATATAGGTCCTTTAGGGCTTGGTGGTAAAACAACAGTGCTCGGCTCTTTTGTCAACATTGGCTCTCAAAGGGCAAGTGGAGTGAGAATTGTAGCAGCAAGGCCTGCATGTTTTGTTGAGCCAAGAGTTTCAAGCTTTGAATTCTAGTTATTCAAGTTAACTAAAATAGGATTAAATATTAGAAAAAATTATATTATATCAAGTTTAATTAAGATTATTGATTATTAGACTTTAATATTAGACTTTAATATTAGACTTTAATATTAGACTTTAATATTAGACTAATTATTAGAATATATAGATTATATACGATTATTTAAGGAGAATATTATGAACGATAATCCAAAACCTGGTAAGAATGGTTTTAAATTTCCTGAACACAGCATAAAAACTAAGATTACTGATGTTAAGCCTAATGAATTGGTTACTAGAGGCTATAATCAGGAAGATTTAATAACAAATCTTAGCTTTGCAGAAATGGTATTTTTGCTTCTTAGGGAAAGATTGCCTGATGAGAGGGAATCCAAGATTTTTAACCATATTCTTGTTTCATTTTGCGATCATGGTGTAACCCCTCCAAGCACACAGTCTGCAAGGTTGATAGCATCATCCGGTGCAAACATCAATAATGCTGTTGCAGGAGGATTGCTGTCCTTTGGTAAAAACCATGCCGGAGCTATTGAGAAGGCTATGGAATTGTTCCAGGAATCAATCAGTTCATTGAACCTTGAGGAAACTGCAGATGAGGATGTAAACAGGAAAATAGCAGTTAAGGCTATTGAAATTGTTGATAAGTATCAATCCGAATCCAAAAGAGTGCCTGGCTATGGCCATAGGTATCATGATAAGGATCCTCGTGCAGTCAAATTGCTTGATTTGGCCATTATGGAATCATCAATTGGCCCACATACAAAATTGGCACTTGTAATCGAGAGCATACTTTATGATAGGAAAGGAATTTGCTTGAATGTAGATGGAGTCAATGCAGGATTGCTTTCTGATTTAGGCTTCGACAGCTCTTTAGGTTTGGGAATTTTTATGATTGGAAGACTCCCTGGACTTGTAGCTCATGCATACGAAGAGATGGAAGAGGAAGAGAAATTCAGACGCTTCTGTGATTTGGAAGACATCGTTTATGAAGGATTTAAAAATAGAGACATTAATGAAGATTCAGAATAAGAAATATATTCTAATGAAATAATATTCATAATGAGAATAATAATTATTTTATCATTTATTTATTCTAAGGAGTAATTTAGATGGAATTTTTTGATGTAATTGAACAAAGATACAGTATGAGAGGCTTTGAAGATAAGGAAGTAGAGCAAGAAAAATTAGACATGATATTAAAAGCTGCTCAACTTGCTCCAACTGGAGTTAACTTCCAGCCTTTTAAGGTAATTGTAATTGACACTAAAAAGTATAAGGAAGAATTGAAAGGAATCTACAGTCCTGATTGGTTTACACAAGCACCAATTGTCCTTTGTGTAGTTGCCTCTAAGGAAAAGGCTTGGACTAGGAAGTATGATGATAAGAACATTGCAGACATTGATGCAACCATTGTTATGACCCATATGATCCTCGCAGCTGAAGATGTTGGTTTGAACACTTGTTTCATTGCTGCATTCAAGCCTGATAAGGCAAGGGAATTCTTGGATTTAGATGATGAATGGGAACCTGTATTGTTCACTCCTTTAGGTTATGGAAATGCAGAGCCAAGAGACACTCCTAGAAAAGCTATTGGGGAATTGGTCATTTACAAATAATTATTACTTAAAAAAGATTTAAGAGGATACTATGAGATTTACAAAAAAATCAATTATTTTACTTGCATTTTCAGTTATCCTGATGGTTTTAGGATTATGGAATTATGTTGATGCAAATCCTGTCACTTATGATGTCATTGCTTCAAGTGTTGTGCTTATTGTAGTTGGATGGACACTTGCAATGTCTGTATTTGAACCTAGCTGGACTAAGGCAGCTATTCTCATTGATGGGTTAATCTTTGTTTTGGTAGGTATTACTTTCCTCTTGATGCCATATAATCTCATTTTCATTATATTTGGTATTGTTTTGCTTGCAATCGCAGTTGCAGCATATCTTGGAAAATTACCTAAATCTTTCTTAAGATTATTCCATAAATAATTCAATTTTCATTTCTATTTTTTAACTTTTTTTCATTATTTTTTCATTATTTTTTTTATTATTATTTCATTATTTTTTCAATGATTCATAAATTGTTTTCATTTTGTTTTTAAATTTCACTATTTTTTCTTTCATGAAATTTCAAGATTTTTTCATGAAATCTAATTTTTTATTTTTCTTATCTTAATTTTAATACTTTTATTTGGGATTTTATTAATTCTAATCAATTTAATTTTTTATTATATTTTTTTAATTTTTTCAAAATATTTACTAAAATTTCATTCTAATTTTTTAATGAAATTTAATTTTATAATGTCGTTATAATTTCTTTATTATATAATAATATTACAATATTTTAATAAAATATATATATTAACAAAAATAAAAATAAAATTACCATGGTGATTTATTATGGCAGGGATATCAGAAGCTATTACCCAAATAAAAAAAGCTGAAAGCGATGCTGATTCCTTAGTAGAACAATCAACAGTCGATGCGAAAGCAATGATTGATGAGGCTACTGTTAAAGCTAATGAAATGATTGAACTTGCTAAGAATGAAGCTAGCGAAGAAGCTCAATCTACTGTTTTTAATGCAGAAGAAAATGCAAAGAAAGAAGCTGAATCTATTACTTCTCAAGCAGAAAAAGATGTTGAAAGCATCAAAAATGACGCAAGAAAAAATATAGATGAAGCTGCTTCAATTATTGTTAAAAATATTTTATAGTGTGAGATAATGTTTAGAACTGCGAGAATGCGTAAGCTTAATGTTATAACTTTGGACAAATACGCTAGTCCTACGGTCAGTGCACTTCACGACGAGGGTATTGTTCAAATAAATGATATTTCTGAACGTATTCAGCAAGATCCTAAGCTAGCAGAACTTTTGAAACCTTCAAAAGTTACACCCCACACCGGTAAGCTATCTTCACTTCTCATGAAGACAAGCGGTATTTCCGACTTGCTTGGAGATGCCTTGTCTGAGGATAGAAGCATGAAGGAACTGATAATGTCATTTATCAGTCCTGACCTTCCAGTTCCAAAAGAAGTCGAGGATGTTGATACTGAAAGCTTGATAGCTTATGCAGAATCAACATTAAGCCAGGTTGAAGGTGAAACAAAAGGTATTGAAAATAAGTTAGCCGCACTAGACAGTGAAGAGAGTAAACTTGAATCAAATAAGGACTTGGCCGAAAAGCTAAAACCTTTAGACATGGACTTAGGTCTATTAAGCGATTCCAAGTACACTTCTACCATTGTTGGTAGGATCACTGCTGAGTCAGCTCAGAAATTCAAAGATGAATACAGTAAGATTACAGATGATCTCTTCTATGAATTAGTACCAGACGAAGAAAAAGAAAGTTATATCATGGTTGTCGTCGTTGCTAATGAGTATAAGGATGATATCTATACCTTACTTAGGAAAAATGAATTCGAGAAGTTTGAAACTGAAGGTTTAGAAGGAAGACCTGATAGTCTTATTTCCTCTTCTGAATCCAGACTCCAAGCTATCGAAAGTGAAAGATCCCAAGCTAAAGCTGAATTGAAAGTTGTAGCGGAAAAATGGGATGATGAAGTTCTTGCTTTAAAAGAACAATTAGAAAATGAGAAAGATAAGAATGAGGTTTTCGCTGGTTTTGCTGAAACTGACAAGACTTATGTCTTTGAGGCATGGGTACCTGAAAAAGATGTGGAAAAAGCTCAATCTATTATTGAGACCGCAACTGAAGGCCATGCAATCATGGAAGTCGAGGAAGTTCCAGACAATGCAGAAGACGTTCCTGTATTGCAGCAAAACAATGCGTATGCAAAACCTTATGAATTGTTAGTTGAAATGTATTCCCCATTGAAATACAATGAAATTGACCCTACTTTATTTGTAGCTCTTACATATCCTTTCTTCTTCGGTTTCTGTTTAACCGATGCAGGTTATGGTCTTTTAGTTGCAATTATAGGATTCATTTTATACAGAGGAATGGGTAAAATCAATAGAACCATGCATGATGGTGGTTTAATCATCATCGCAAGTGGTGTATGGGCTATTATTTTAGGTCTGGTTACCAATGGTTTACTTGGGGACCTATGGACTAGAATATTAGGTTGGGGCCCTGCTCTCCCTACAGTTATTGATTCCATTAATGCGTTCAAATATCCAGCTACTATCTTAGTTATTGCTATTGTAATTGGTATTATCTACACCAACCTTGGTTTCATCTTAGGTGCAATTGACAATTTAAGATACGGCGAGAAAAAAGAGGCAATCGGTTCTCAAATCGTATGGTTTGTATTTGAACTTGGTATCATTTTATTGGTTTTAGGATTCTTGTTCCCAGCAATTGGAATGATCGGTATGGCATTAGGTGCAGTATTAATTGTTGCTGCTCTCGGTATGCTTATCTGGGGTAACGGTGCTTACGGACTTATGGATGTATTTGGATTCATGGGAGATGTCCTTTCATATGCTCGTCTTTTAGCTCTTTGTTTAGCTACTGGTGGTATTGCAATGACTGTAAACATCTTGACCAATATGGTAAATGACATGATTCCAGTTGTAGGTATTGTTTTAGCTATTATCATCTTTATTGGTGGACATATTGCTAACTTCCTTTTCCAAGTATTAGGTGCTGGTGTTAACGCTTTGCGTCTTAACTATGTAGAGTTCTTCTCTCAATTCTATATGGGTGGAAAACATTCATTTGAAGCTTTTAAAGCTAAAAGACAATTTACTAAAATCAAAAAATAGACAAAATTTAAATTTATAGTTTTATAATTCAACGCTTAAAGATGAAATTATTGGAAATGTGATTTTATATTTAAGGCAATTATGAAAATTCATAATTAAAAATTCAAGAACTTATGCTTATGGAAATGTCAAATGACAATTCTTATAAAAATGACGTTCTTTTATCAAGAACTTTACGTTCTATTGGAATATAATGAAAAATTATATTTAAACGATTTATTTAAACAATTTAATTTAAGGAGATATATTATATGGTAGAAATTGCTTTAGGTACTGCTTTAGCAGCAATTGGTGCTGGTGTAGCAATTGGTTTTGCTGGTTTAGGTTCCGGTTTAGGACAAGGTATGGCAGCAGCTGGATCTGTTGGAGCTGTAGCAGAAGATAACGACATGTTTGCTAGAGGTATTATTTTCTCTGCATTACCAGAAACTCAGGCTATTTACGGATTCTTGATTGCTATCTTATTACTTGTATTCTCAGGATTATTAGGTGGAGGAGAAGGTCTTTCCACTACTGCAGGTATTGTAGCTATTGGTGTAGGTGCATCTATCGGATTTGCAGGTTTAGGTTCCGGTATGGGACAAGGTATGGCAGCAGCTTCCTCTGTTGGTGCTATCGTTGAAGATACTGACATGTTTGCTAGAGGTATTATCTTCTCTGCATTACCAGAAACTCAAGCTATTTACGGTTTCTTGATTGCTATCTTACTTATGGTATTCGGTGGAATATTAGGTTAAGGAGGTCAGTTGTATGAGCTCTGGAGCAGACAAAATTGTCTCTAACATAATGTCTGATGCTCAAGCAAAAGCTGATGTAAATAAAAGTGAAGCTCAAGTAAAAGTTGATGCTATTTTAGCTGATGGTGAAAAAAGAGCTGAAGCTACCAAAGTTAAAATCTCAGAAGATGCTGCAAAACAAGCTGAAATGAGATATCAACAAATTATTTCTGAAGCTAAAATGAATGCTCGTAGGGCAGAATTAGGGGCAAAAGAAGAAGTAATCGAAGAAGCTTTCAGTAAAGCTACTGAAGATTTAACAAATATGGCAAATACCAATGATTCAGAATATGTGGATGCTTTAGTTGAAATGATTAAAGAAGCAGCTGTAGAAATTGGTGGCGGAGATTTAATCGTTTTATTAAAAGAAGAAGACATTCCTAAAGTCCAAGACAAATTGGAATCCATTGTTGGATTAATCAAATCTTTAATTAAACGTGAAAAACCTTCTGATCTTAGTGCAATCGCTACAGAAGTTTCTCAAGAAACTGATGTTGAAACTACTTTAGAAATTGGCGAACCTATCGACACTATTGGTGGAGCTATATTAAGAACAAGAAATGGTGAAATTCAAGTTAATAACACTATTGAATCTAGAATGTTAAGATTTAAGAAATCATTACGTTCAGAAGTTGCAAAAACTTTATTTGATTAGGAGAGATGAATTATGGCTGATGAAATTGCTACAATCATAAGTTCCTTAGGACTTTCTAATGAGGCATTTTTAGCAATAGTTCTTTTAGCATTTGTAGTTATTGGTGCAATTATTGTAATTGTTGCAACTAGACCAATTTTAGATGTTTATCCATATCTTCATCCTAATGCGAGAGTAAGGGCAAGAAAAGGAAGATTATTTGACGACAAGCAAATTTCTGAACTTGTTGAAGCAAACAATGTTGAAGAAATTACCAACTATCTCAGAGGATCTCCTGACTATGCTGAATACTTAGATAATTATACACTTGAAAAGGCATTAGATATTCAACTTGGTGAAACTTACGATTTAGTTTCAAGAATGGCTCCTAAAGAAATTCAATCTTCATTTAAAGTAATGGCAAAGAAATCTGACATTGCTAATATTAAAAGCTTACTCACTGCTAAAGAAGCAGGATTAAGCCAAGAAGCTACTGAAGAACTTTTAGTTCCTACTGGTTCTTTATATGAAGATTTACAACGTTTAACTGATGTTGACACTGTAACTGATGTTGTTGCAGGATTAGATGGAACTGAGTATGCACCGATTTTAGAAGAAGTGCTTCCGGAATATGAAAAAACAGGTATGGTCCTTCCTTTGGAATCTGCATTAGATAAATATTATTTAGATAAATTGCTCGCTTCCTCAGAAACACCATCTGATGAAAACAAACAAATTCTCTATTCATACGTTGGAAATCAAGTTGATGTAGCTAACATTAAATTAATATTGAGAGCAAAAGTTGATGGATTAGATTATGATGCTATCAGTCCATACATGATTGATAGTGGATATCAATTAAGAGAATGGAAGCTTAAAGATCTTATGGAAGCAGAAGATGTCACTGGAGTAATCTCCTCTTTAGAAGGAACAAAATACTCTGATGTACTTACTGATGTGCTTCCTGAATACAATGAAACTGGATCTGTAGCTCTCTTTGAACAAGCTTTAGACAAGTTTTTAGTTGACTCTGCAAAATCCTATTCCATGAAAAAACCATTAGGTATTGGACCTATAATAGGATTCTTGTCACAAAAAGAAGTTGAAGTTAAAAACTTGAAAGTTATTGCAAGAGCTAAAAGAGAAGAAGACTTCCCAATATCTAAAATTAGGGAGATGTTAGTATGAGTGATGTCGCTATTATAGGAGATATCGATACTGTCACTGGTTTTAAACTTGGTGGAGTTAAAAAAGGTATTATTGTAAATAATGATGAAGAAGCTAAAAATGCTCTTGATGAGTTATTAAACGATGAAATTTCAATTATTATAATTACACAAAAGATAGCTGATAACATAAGAGAACATATTCATAAACGTCTTGGTTCTGATGTGTTACCAATGGTTATTGAGATACCAGATAAATCTGGTTCATCTGAAGGCGGTGCCGATCAAATGGCAGCTCTTATTAAGAGAGTTATCGGGGTAGAGATGGTTAAATGATTAATGAAGGAAATATTATTAAAATTGCAGGTCCTGTTATCGTCGCAGATGGGATGAGAGGAACTCAAATGTATGAAGTGGTAAGAGTAGGTGAAGCTAAGCTTATCGGTGAGATTATTGAGCTTGAAGGCGACACCGCTACCATTCAAGTTTACGAAGAAACCGCTGGGGTAAAACCTGGTGAGAAAGTGGAAAGTACTGGAGGTCCATTGTCTGTAGAACTTGGACCTGGTGTAATGGGTTCCATTTTTGATGGAATTCAAAGACCTTTAGAAGTTATTAAAGGTATTTCTGGTGATTACATCGCTAGAGGTATTGATGTAGATTCTATTGACAAAGAGAAAAAATGGACTTTCGAACCTATTGCTAAAGTAGGGGACAAAGTTGTTGGTGGAGACGTACTTGGTCAAGTACAAGAAACATCTGCTGTTTTACAAAAAATTATGGTTCCACCAATGATTGAAGGTACCATTAAGTCTATTGCTGCAAAAGCAGAGTACACAGTACTTGAAACTATTGCTGAAATTGAGACTGATGAAGGAATTAAAGAAGTTCAAATGCTTCAAAAATGGCCTGTACGTAAAGGTCGTCCATACAAAGAAAAATTGGACCCAGATATTCCACTTATTACTGGTCAAAGAGCACAAGACACTTTCTTCTGTTTAGCTAAAGGTGGGGCAGCAGCTATTCCTGGTCCTTTCGGTTCAGGTAAAACTGTTACACAACAACAATTAGCTAAATGGGCAGACGCAGACATTGTGGTATATATTGGATGTGGAGAACGTGGAAACGAAATGACTGAAGTACTTACCGAGTTCCCATTCCTTACTGACCCAAAAACTGGAAATCCAATTATGGATAGGACTGTTCTTATTGCAAACACTTCCAACATGCCAGTAGCAGCTCGTGAAGCATGTGTATATACTGGTATTACTATTGCAGAATACTTCCGTGACCAAGGTTACGACGTAGCGCTCATGGCAGACTCAACTTCCAGATGGGCAGAAGCTATGAGGGAGATTTCAGGAAGATTAGAAGAAATGCCTGGGGAAGAAGGTTACCCAGCATACTTAGCATCCAGACTTGCACAGTTCTACGAAAGAGCTGGAAGAGTAATCACTCTTGGTCAAGATCCTAAAGAATCTTCCGTAACTGTAGTAGGTGCAGTATCACCTCCTGGTGGGGACTTATCCGAACCTGTTACTCAAAACACCTTACGTATTTGTAAAGTATTTTGGGCATTGGATGCATCTCTTGCAGATAAACGTCACTTCCCTTCCATCAACTGGTTACAAAGTTACTCCTTATATGTAGAAAGTATTACCAACTGGTGGCAAGAAAACGCTTCAGAAGAATGGAGAGCAAACAGGGATCAAGCTATGGTTCTCTTACAAAAAGAATCAGAACTTGAAGAAATTGTACAATTAGTAGGTCCTGATGCATTACCTGATTCTGAACAAGTTGTATTGGAAACTACCCGTATGTTAAGAGAAGACTTCTTGCAACAAAACGCATACGACGATGTAGACACTTACTGTTCTCCAGCTAAACAAGCAGGTATGTTAGCAACTATTCTTAAGTTCCACGAAGCAGCTAGTGCAGCTGTAGAACGTGGTGCAGATGTAAAAGAAATTGCAGCTTTAACTGTTAAAGAGGACATTGCTAGAATGAAATACGTCCCAGAAGATGAATTTGAAGCAAGAGTAAAAGAAATTCAAGAAAAAGTTGTAACACAATGTGCTGAGGTATAAAAATGAATGCTGATATTAAAACAAGAGAATATACAACAGTTTCTGAAGTTTCTGGTCCTTTGATGGTAGTAGAAGGTGTTGAAGGTGTAGCTTATAACGAGATCGTAGAAATCGAAGCTCCTACCGGTGAACACAGAAGAGGACAAGTATTAGAAGTTAAAGACGATGTTGCTGTTGTTCAAGTATTCGAAGGTACTACTGACTTAAACACCTTAAACACTAAAGTAAGATTTACTGGTGAAACTGCTAAAATCGGTGTTTCAAAGGATATGATGGGTCGTATCTTCGACGGTACTGGTAAACCTATTGACGGTGGTCCAGAAATCATCCCAGAAAAAGAATTAGATATTAACGGTAACCCAATGAACCCTGCATCAAGAGAATTCCCTGCAGAGTTTATCCAAACCGGTATTTCCACTATTGATGGAATGAACACCCTCGTAAGAGGACAAAAGTTACCTATCTTTTCAGGTTCTGGTTTACCACACAACGATTTAGCTGCTCAAATTGCAAGACAAGCTAAAGTAGTAGGTTCAGACGATGACTTCGCAGTAATCTTTGCTGCTATGGGTATTACTCACGAAGAAGCAAACTTCTTTATGAGAGATTTCGAAAGAACTGGAGCATTAGAAAAAGTAACTGTATTCATGAACTTAGCAGACGACCCTGCTATTGAAAGGATCCTTACTCCTAAAATGGCATTAACAACTGCTGAATACATGGCATTCGAACTTGGTATGCACGTATTGGTTATTCTTACTGACTTATCCAACTACTGTGAAGCATTAAGGGAAATTTCCGCAGCTAGGGACGAAGTACCTGGTCGTAGAGGTTACCCTGGTTACATGTACACTGACTTAGCTGGTATTTACGAACGTGCAGGACGTATTGCAGGTAAAGAAGGTTCTATTACTCAGATGCCTATCTTAGTTATGCCTCAAGACGATATTACTCACCCAATTCCTGACTTAACCGGATATATTACTGAAGGACAAATCGTACTCAGTAGGGATATCCACAGGAAAGGTATTTACCCACCTGTAGACGTACTTCCATCCTTATCTCGTTTGATGAGTGGTGGTATCGGTGACGATAAGACTCGTGATGACCACAGTGGTGTATCTGACCAACTTTATTCCGCTTACGCAGAAGGACGTAACTTAAGAGACTTAGTTGCTGTAGTAGGGGAAGACGCTCTTACTGAAAGGGACCAAAGTTTCTTAGCATTTGCTCAAGCTTTCGAAGATGAGTTCATTACTCAAGCTAAAGATGAAGACAGAAGTATTGTTGAAACTTTAGATCTTGGTTGGAAATTATTAACCATATTGCCTAAGACCGAACTTAAAAGAGTAAAAGATGAATTTATTGAAAAATATTACCCAGAATAAGTCTAATGTTTTATTAGATTCAATTCTAATATTTTAATTAAATTCATCACGAATTTAAGTTTTAATTAGGAATATTATCTTTTAGGAGGATAGTATGGCAGAAGAAATACTTGATGGTATTAACCCAACCCGTATGGAGTTATTAGCTCTTAAAGATAGGGAAAAACTTGCAGTTAAAGGTCACAGTTTGTTAAAACAAAAAAGGGATGCTTTAATTAAAGAGTTCTTCGACATCTTGGATAGAGTTAAAGGTGCTAGAGAAAATGCTGAAAAGAATTTGTCTGAAGCATATGAAGCACTTACTGAAGCTCAAATTACAATGGGTGATTTAGCTGTTCAAAAAGCAGCTTTATCTGTTAAAGAATCTGTTAAAGTAGATATTTCTTCAAGAAGTATTATGGGTGTAAATGTACCTATAGCTGATATGGAAATGGAATCAAGAACTTTAGTTGACAGAGGATACGGTTTATCCGACACTTCCATTCAATTAGACGAAGCAGCAAAGAAATTCGAAACTGCTTTAAGATACATTATTGAATTGGGAGAAATCGAAAAGACCATTTATCTTTTGGCTGATGAGATTGAAGCTACTAAACGTAGAGTAAACTCACTTGAACACATTATGATTCCTAGATTCCAAGCTACTATCAAGTCCATTAATATGAAGCTTGAAGAGATGGAAAGGGAAAACTTCGTAAGAATGAAGATGATTAGATCTACTATCGAGAAAAACGAAGCAGAAGCTTTAGCAAAAGCTCAATTAAAAGCAGCTCAAAGTGAATAATTAAAATTTAGAATAAATGCAATTCATATTTCACTTGTTGAAATGGAATTTGTGTTTATATCTTAATTTTATTATTTTCAATTTTTTTATTTTATAAATTTTTAAACTATTTTTCACTATTTTACATTTTCACTATTTTTTGGCATTGTTTTTCTATCGATTTTCATATTTTTAAAAATTTTTTAAATTTATTTTTACAAATAATTTAACTTAAAAAAAATCCTAATTTTAGTTAACTTTATATATTATGTTTAACATATTACAATATGTTGTATAGTCCCGTGGGGTAGTGGTAATCCTTCTAGGCTTTGGACCCGGAGACGGCGGTTCGACTCCGCTCGGGACTATCAATTTTTTTAGAGGATAATTATAACACTGTTATATTTTTAATGGCTATTTTTTATTTTATAAATTATTTTTTTAAAACTAGTTTTTAAGTAAAACTTAATAAGTTCTTTTTTAATATATTATATTGTATTCAATAAAGTTTTAAAATGGTGAAATTATGAGAAGAGACCCAATTCATCAATTTTTAAGAGATCCTGACAATAAGGCAAAATTATTCATGGGTATTACTGGTGCTATGATAATTACCACTTTCTTGGTGGTTATTGGTACTATCATGCTTATTTTAATATTGGTAGGAGTAATCTAATTCCAATAGTTACTTTTTTTATAGCTTTTTTATTTACTTAATATTCTCATAGACTTTTTCTTCAGCTATTTCCGCATCATCAATTGCAGTTTTTAAATCATCATTTGAACTGATGATAGTTACTAAAGGCTGATCTTTTTCTATTTTAACTCCTTCATAAGGAATGTCATATACATTTGGAATGTTCAGATTTCCTATATTAACCTGTTTTCTTGCATAAATGATTTTCTTGATTGAATATTGGCTTGGATTTGGAATGTCAATGATTTCTCCTTCACATGCCTTTATGTGTGCATCCAAGAGATTTATGTCAAGTGAATTTTCAACCAGTTCATAAGTTCCCTGGAACCTTGGGTTGATTTCAATGATTTTCAATTCACCATCTTTATCTAATATATAGTCAACACCATTTGATCCAATAAGGTTGAACTGCTTGATCAAATCTTCAGATGTATTTTTCATCTCATCATTAAGTTCATCAGCATTAATTTCTGTTCGATTATCATTAAACATTCTAAAGCTATTTTCATCCAATGGCAAAATGTTTCCAGAATATTCATATGATTCATTTCCCAAGTCATGTTCAGTTATCAATCTTGAATTGATCAAATTTTTTCTATCATTCTGACTTGACAATACTGATGATGATACGTTAGTTCCTTCAATATATTCCTGAAGTATATAGTTTTCAAGTGAAATATTTTCATAAATTTCATTCACTTGTTTTAATTCATCACAACTTTCATTATTTAGCAAGAAAATTCCTAACCCTCCACTTCCTTGAAGGGGTTTTAAAATAAATTGATTGTTAGTGTATTGTTGCAAAATTTCATTGAGTTCCCCTACATCAGATGGTTGAAATGTAAGTGGGACATCAAATTTGTTTTTCAGCTTATTGTAAAATTTGAATTTATTATCAACACATTCAGTGTTCTTATTGCCACGAACAATTTTTCTAAATTTTTTAAATTCTCCAGAAAAATTTTTTGCATTTATTCCAGTGGTGAGTACAATCTTATCAATTTCATTTTCATCATAATTTTGAAAAAGAAAATCCTTTGATAATTCAAGTAGTTTCTCAGGTGAATAATTCTCTTCAAACCTTCCACAGGATATGACACTTTCCTGATCTAAAACATGCTTCTCTCTATAAGGTACTTTAAAGTCAACAGTTTTAAAATAGCTTATGGAAAATATTTTGTAATCCAATTTCAGTGCTGAATTAACCATTGGTCTTGTGTCAATTCCCATAAGAAGTAAATTTTCCATATTATTCAATCCTTGATTCTTATTTTTCTAAAATTCTCACTTTTCTAAAATTTTCTAAGATTTCTAAAATTGATTTTCCTGTTCTCTTGCTTGATCATATACTGTTTTTATTGTGTCCATGTCTACACTGGTATAAATCTGAGTTGTTGAAAGACTTGAATGTCCAAGAAGTTGCTGAATCACTCTTATGTCCACTCCATTCTTTAATAGGTGTGTAGCAAATGAGTGTCTTAAAACGTGAGGAGTAACTTTCTTTTTGATCCCCGCTTCATCTGCATATTTCTTTATCATCATCTGGACATATCTTGGAGTAAGGCTATTTCCATTTTTATTTACAAAAATAAATTCTGAATTCTGTTTATCCACTTCAAGATAATCCAATAAAAGCTCTTTTGTATGTTCATCAAAAAGAACGATCCTATCCTTATCACCTTTACCTCTAACCCTAATGGTCCTTTCATCAAAATCAATATCTCTTTTCAATAGTTTTACAAGTTCTGAAATACGAAGCCCTGTAGAGTAAAGCAGTGTTAGGATAACTTTATCCCTTCTTTTTGACTTCTGTTTAAAAGGAGTGTCATTTTCATCAATGGCTACAGCTTCAATCAAATCCTTCACTTCCTTCTCATTTAAGGATTTAGGCAATGACTTTGTTCTCTTTGGATTCTTGATATCCTCTAAAAAATAGATGTCATTGAATTCTAAGAATTTTTTTGAAACGACTGTAGTTAAGTAAATGTAATTCTGGGTAAGGTACTTGTCTCTTTTCAAGTCACGGATATACTTTCTGAAACTGGCTAAAAATCTTTTTCCATCATATAGGTTTTCCTCATTTTTCATATAATTGATTAGGTTATGGATGATGGAGCTGTATGTCTTTACAGTGTTTTCAGAATAGTTTCTAATTTCCAGTTCAATCAAGTAGTCCTCGAGCATGCTTTCAAAATCAAACACTTCCATCAAATGCTTCTTATCTCCATTTTCATCGATAACAGGCAGTTTTATTGGAGACTTTTGAATTGGTTCATTTGATAAGTTCAATTGCTCTGTAAAAAGATTCATGTTAATTCCTTCTTTAGATCTTTACCAAACCCATTAATCTAAATTTAGGATAATTTTAAAATTCTATTTTATATTTATTCAGTAATATTTACTTCGTTATACCTAATTATATTTATGGTTTTATTTAAATATTTTTAAAATTGGCTCATTGAATCATAAAATCAGTAAAAATTAATATTATAAAAATTAATATTTTAGAAATTAATATTTTAGAAATTAATATTATAAAAATTTGTAAAAAAAAGAAAAAAGAAAAAAATATAGAAATAAAATAATTTATTTCTATTTGGATTTTGGAATTAAATAGTCGAATAATCCATTTAGTTTAAAGTAACTATTCTGAGCTTGTCAGGTCTTTTAATTACTCTGCTTGATTTAAAAGCAACTAAGGTTTTGATTCCTTTGGAGTATGCAATGTCGACTAATCTTTGGCTGATTACACCATCGAAAATAACGGTGTCTGCATCAGGATTGTCTTGTTTTAAATCTTCGTAAAGGGTTTCAACATTAGTTTCTTTTAAAAGGTTTAAAGAATCATCGTAGATTTCACTGTTTCCAGTTCCTTCTAAATCTTTTAACATGTTCTTTAATAATTTTACTCTACTATCCTGAATCCTGTCGTTTTGTCTGTCTCTACGGCCTCTGGAATTTCTGTCTTTTCCTCTGCGGTCGTTTCTACCGTTTTTTCTATCGGTTCTGTCTTTTCTATCGAATTTGTCTTTACGATCGGTTCTGCCGTTTTTGTTTCCGTGAAATTTATCGGATTTGTTTAAGTTTTTTGCTCTTCTGTCACTAGTTTTGCTAGTTCTGTTGATTTTGTTTTTTCCCACTTTACCTTGAGTGTCTAAGTTGAAATCAAGGTTGTTTATTACTTGTTCAGTAGGAGCTTTATCTCTTAAAGCAATTAAAACTTCTTCTTTTTCTAAATCTTCAACTTCTTTGCCTCTTGGAGCTCTAGTGATGTAGTCTACATCTCCAACTTGCAAGAGTTCTTTTAAGATTAATTCTCCGCCACGGTCACCATCAACAAATGCAGTTACAGTTCTTTTTTTAGTTAATTCAGCTACACTGGTAGGGATATTAACTCCTTCAACTGCGACAGTGTTTTTAATTCCGTATTTTAATAAATTTAAAACATCATTTCTTCCTTCAACAACGATAATTGCATCGGAAGTGTGTACGTTTGGGCCTGCAGGAAGTCTTTCTGCTCCGAATTCAGAGATTTCATGAACTCTCATTGATTCTCTGATTTCTTCAATCATTTTCATGCTTTCAGGAGAGACAGTTTCCATCATGCCCATATAAATTTCTTTTGCACGATTAATAACTTGTTGTCTTTTCACAGCTCTTACGTCTTCAACTCTAAGAACTTCAATAGAAGCTTCACAAGGACCTACACGGTTAATGGTTTCTAAGGATGCTGCAAGGATGGCAGTTTCAATTCTATCTAAGCTAGATGGAATTACGATTTCACCCTTTGCACGTCCACCATTTGAGTGAATGATAACTTGGATCCTTCCGATTCTTCCAGTTCTTTGGAGCTCTCTTAAGTCTAAATCGTTACTTAAAAGGCCTTCAGTCTGTCCGAAAACCGCACCTACTACATCAGGTTTTTCCACGATTCCGTTTGCATTGATTTGAGCGTGAATAAGATATTTAGTTGTAGTTAATTCTACACCTTTTCCCATAATAAGCCTCCTTTGAGCTTTGTAATAGGATAATTTAAGGCTAGTTTTCGTAGAATTGTTATCATAACCAATATCTATCATGATAATTTAAAACCTTTGATTATTATCCATAAATCCTATGAATAATCTTGTTTTTTTTATCAGTTTTAAACATTTATAATTAATAATACCTCATTTTTTTCTTAGTTAAACTCATTTTGAGTAATGATTTAAAATTAATTATTCTAATTAAGATTTAGCTAATAACAATTTTACTACTAGCTTAATTATAATTAATTTTAATTAATAAATTCTTGATATATAATTTGTTAATTTATAATTGATTATAATTTTAAATTATACTGTAATTTGTAATAAATTGATTAATTAATTTTATAAATTAATTGATAAAAGCAGATACTATTTTTATAGAATTTTTGAGTCTAAATAGACATTAGCTATTTAAAATCATCGAAATATTCTATGATTAGGTTCATATAAAAAAAGATATTTGTTTGATTAAAATTTAAAGAAAGTCATTTAAATCCATGAATGGAATAATGTTTCCATTTCAATTTAGATTTGTTTTTAGTTTCTAAATTTGATATGATCTTTTAATAAAATCTCATGATTTTAATGATTGGTAAAAGTAGTTGAATATAATAGTTTAATTTATTTTTATATAAGCTAATTCAAATAACTCAATGAATAATTGTTCTTTTTATCTTATAATTAATGTGAATTGTTTATTTAAGTAAAGATTTATTCTGAATTTATTTTATGATAATTAGTTTAATTTAATTAATAATAATCTATTTTCCTTTCACCTTAAGTCTTTAATTTTAATAATAATCGTAATAATCGTAATTAATAATGAATTAATTAATGTTTGAATTAATTAATAATGTAATTATAATTTCTATTATAATTTAATATCATTTTTATATGATTTAGTATCCACATAATAATATCTTTATCATAATATATAAATTATTTTATATTTTTCTAATGATTGGAAAAATTATTGAAATTTTTAGAAATATTTATTACATATCCTTTAGAAATTTAAGTGTAGATAATTAATTATTCTATTAATAATTTTTTAATAATTTTATTTTTAAAAGAGGTGTTAAATTGGCTAAAATCACTCCTAAGACTTTATTGAAAAAATCATCCAAGGTGATTGACTTAGATGATGTAGATATTAGCAAATATAATTTTTCCATTGATGATTTAGATAATGAAAAAAGTAAAAATCATGATTTATTGAAGAAGATCTTGGATTCAAGTTCCGCTTGCCAAGTATCAGATGCTTACTCATCTGTTTCAGGAAGAAGCGGTGTTATAGATGGATTGAAACCGATGAATGACAATAAGGTTTACGGTAAGATATTCACTGCAAAAACCAATACTGATGATTGGGGAACCTCATTGATGGCTATGGACAATGCGGAAAAAGGTGAAGTCCTATTCATTTACACTTATGGGAAGCCTGCTTCAGTTTGGGGAGAGCTTGCTTCAACCTGTGCAGGTGAAAAAGGAATCGCTGGAACTGTTTTATACGGTTGGGCAAGGGATATGGATGCTCTCGTTGATTTGGACTATCCGGTATTTGCCCTTGATTACCTTCCAAATGCTGGAAAGGCATTAGGTCTCGGTGAAATTAACATTGATTTGGAAATCGATGATGATATCATAAAGCCTGGTGACTTCGTGTTTGGAGATCAAAATGGTGTAGTGGTGATTCCTAAGGAACTCTTCCATGAAACAATGGTGGCAACCTTTAACGTAAAGGTTAAGGAAAGCCATATCATTAAGGAATTGAAAAAAGGTAGATTATTATCTGAGATTATTGGTTTGAATAGATAATAATCTTTTAACTATTTTTTAAAGGCAATTATTGCCCTCTTTTTTCTTTTTTTATTAATTTTTTATTTTTATATATTTATCATATTTTTTATCATATTTTTTATCATATTTTTTATCATATTTTTATCTGTTCTAAAGTTTCCCCAATAGCTTCATTAATGACTAAACTTGCTAAATTGTCATAAGGAGTTTCGCTTTTATTGATCAAGACCAATTTTGAGCCATTGAAGTAATTTATCAATCCTGCAGCAGGATAAACGACAAGTGATGTCCCTCCGATTATCAATGTGTCTGCATTAGCTATGTAATTGATGGATGAGCTTAAAACATCATTGTTTAAGGGCTCTTCATAAAGCACAACATCAGGCTTGACTATTCCTCCGCATTCACATCTAGGAATCCCTTCACTTTTTAAGATGAAATCCAGATCATATTCCCTTTTGCAGAACTCACAATAGTTTCTGTGAATGCTTCCATGAAGCTCTAAAACATTCTTGCTTCCTGCCTTTTGGTGCAATCCATCAATGTTTTGAGTGATTACTGCCTTTAGCTTACCTGCTTTTTCAAGTTCAGCAAGCTTTAAGTGTGCAGGATTTGGCTTTGCATCCTTGAAAATGAGATTTTCCTTGTAATAATTGAAAAACTCTTCAGTATGTTCCATGTAGTAACTATGTGAAACCAGATATTCTGGCCTATGCCCGTATTTTTGCAGGCTTTTAAATATTCCACTTTCAGATCTAAAGTCTGGGATTCCACTTTCTGTAGAAACACCTGCTCCTCCAAAGAATACGATATTGTCACTTTTGTCTATAATCTCTTGCAGTTGCCTAATTTCATTCATAATTTTATTTATGTTTTTATTTACTATTATTTCTTATTATCTTCCATCAAATTCCATAATCTTTATATATGACCCAAGATAACTATTATTAATCAATTGTTTGTTGATTAAGGAATGAATTTTTCTATGGATAGGGTATATAAAGAGTTTTATTTGGACTTTTTAGTAACCCTTTTTAAGAAGGAATTTTTTTATATATAAAGGCATCGAAACATTTATATACTATAATGTCATTATATTAAGTTGTACTAATGTTTATTTTTAAGGTGATTTGATGAAATTTTTAGGTAACATCTCACACCTTGCCAATTCTGGAAAGCTTATCGTCAAGACCACAAAGACTCCTCCTGCTGGAGCTTTTGTTTTTACTAATGATAAGCAGAAAATAGGTAAGGTATATTCTATTTTTGGTCCAGTAAAAAATCCATACGTTTCCGTAAATATTTTTAGGTCAGTAAATAGAAGAGACCTTGAAAGTAGACATGGTGAAAAGCTATTTGTTTCCACTAAAAGTGAAATGGAGAAAATCAATAAGAAAAATAAGAACTCTAAATCCAAAAAGGGTTCAAAATCCAATTCCAAAAATTCCAAGAATTCAAAAAATTCTAAAAATAGGAAATCCAATTCAAGAAAAAGAAGAAACAAATAGAATAATTTTAAAAGTTTTTTCTCTATTCATTTCTTAGAGAAAATCTAGAAAGTTTTTTCTCTATTCATTTCTTAGAGAAAATCTAAAAAGTTTTTTCCTATATTTTTAGGGAAAAATTAGTCAAATTGATATAATAGGAGAGATTAACACGAAAGAAGGATTATCTGAAGAAGTTCTTCAAAATTCCAAAAGAACTTCAAGAAGAAGACAAAAAGATGACTCTGAGCCAGAAAAACAAACCGTATGTCCACAATGTGGTTCAACTGATTTAATTGGAGATTATGAAAGGGCAGAAGTGGTTTGTGCTAACTGTGGATTAGTTATTGATGAAAACCTTGTAGATATGGGTCCAGAATGGAGAGCATTCGACCACGAACAAAGAGACAAACGTACAAGAGTAGGTGCTCCTATTACTTACACTATTCACGATAAAGGTTTAAGTACAATGATTGATTGGAGGAATAAGGACATCTATGGTAGAGATATTCCTGCAAGAAACAGAGCTCAATGGTACCGTTTAAGAAAATGGCAAAGAAAAATCAGAATTTCCGGTGCTACTGAACGTAACTTGGCTTTTGCATTAAGTGAATTAGACAGAGACTCTTCAAGATTAGGTCTTCCAAGAAGTGTAAGGGAAGCTGCTTCTGTTGTTTACAGAAGTGCAGTTGAAAACAAGCTTATCCGTGGAAGAAGTATTGAAGGGGTTGTAGCTGCTTCTTTATATGCAGCTTGTAGAAGATGTAAAGTACCTCGTACTTTAGATGAAATTGCTGAAGTTTCTAGAGTAAGTAAAAAAGAAGTTGGAAGAACTTACAGATTCTTGACAAGAGAATTGAACATTAAGTTGCCTCCTACATCTCCAGTAGATTATGTTCCAAGATTTGCAAGTGAACTTGGTTTGTCTGGTGAAGTACAATCCCGATCCATTGAAATCATTGAAAAGGCAATGGAAAAAGGATTAACTTCCGGTAGAGGTCCAACTGGTGTAGCTGCTGCTGCATTATACATTGCATCTGTTTTATTAGGTGAAAGAAAAACCCAAAGAGATGTTGCAGAAGTTGCAGGTGTAACTGAAGTAACTATCCGTAACAGATACAAAGAACTTACTGAACAATTAGAAATGGGTGTAACTTTATAACACTCAATTCTTTTCTTTTTTTTATTTCAAATATTTTAATTCGTAATATATGAAACTATTAAATCAATTAAAAATCTTTTCTTAAAAAATTGTTAAAAAATAATAAAAAATTAATTAAGAAGTAGTTAATAAAATATTAAAAATTTATTTTCATCTAAACCATGTAATTACATGAAGTAAAAAATAGTTTTTTAAAAAAATTAATAAAAAAGGCTTATTTTTCAATTCAGGAGCTAATAAAGCTTTGAATATTTTTCAATGCTTAAGTCAAGATCCTTTAGGATTTCAGTATTGTCCCATGGTTCTACCTTATTCAAGTTTTCCTGATACTTGTCAAGATTATCCAAAAAGATTTCAATCTTTTTGACATCCAATTTATCATGGTATTCTCCAAATCCTAACTTTTCAACATAGAATCCATTCAATATCTGTTCAAAGTTCTTATGGGCAGGAGTGCTGTAGATAGGCTTCTTAAGGTAGATTGCCTCTGAAATCATAGTGAACCCACCATTCACTATAATTGCCTTAGCTGTTCTCATATCCTCAAAGATCTGCTCTTCATTGAAAGACCTGTATGTCAAGTTCTCATCAACTTCATCCTTGTTGAAACCATAAACGATGAATTTGTAATCAAGCTTCTTAAGCTCTTCCATAAGGTTTATGCTTGATTCTGCTGTTTGATAAACCAAAACATGCTCACCTTCAACAGGTTCCAATTTCATTATCTCTTCCCTCAATACTGGAGGGTAAAGAGCAGTCATCTTAGGATGCTTTAATGGAGGATAGAAGAATGAAGTTATTATATGCCTTTTTGGCCTTAGGATATATGATTTTGTAACTGCCTTTGCAGTTAGCATATCCGCTCTGTGATTTGGAGGATAATCATATTCGCATTGGGTCAGCATATGGATATTGTCAAGGCTAATGAGTGGAATGTTCATGATCTTACTGAGCATACTTGAATAGTTTTCAAAGTCTGATATGATTATATTAGGCTTGATTCTCTTGCATTCCTTATACAATACATTGTATCCTTCCTTCAGGTTTGTAGGATTTGCCTTCAATGCCTTGAAGAATGTTTTCTTGGTTCTAACCACATTGTTTTCATAGACAGTGTTGAATCCTCCAATCTCGAATACATTATCGAATTTGCTGTTGAGGAATTCATATGCCCTTTCACTTGAGAAAATGTAAACGTCATATTTTTTGGTTAAATGCTCTAGAATAACGCTGCTTCTGATTGCATGTCCCATTCCTTCTCCACAGACGGAATAGAAAATTCTTTTTTTGCCTTGTGAGCCTGCTGCCTCTTTAACAACAAGCCCTGTTTCCTCTTCAGTAACTTCAATTAATTTATTCTCTTCAATGTCCCTGTCCTTGAATTTATTGATTCTGTCTTTGATTTTTCTGTTTCTGGATTTTTCAGCAATCCTTTCCATATCAACACTATCAAGTGCAGCTATTGGGTCATGGCCAAACTCATAACCTAAATCCTCTGCGGAGGTTCTTTTTCCTCTAAAGTCATTAACAGTACTTTTACCATACTGTTTAAGTAAGGTGTAAAGCCCTTCCTCTTCAAGTCTTCTTGTGGAAACTCCAATTCTTGCATTTCTAAGCACTTTGAACTCGCTTATTTCAGCAACACGTTCGATATAGTCAGTGTCTTCACCAAAGCTTAGATTTTCGTCAAATCCTCCCACTTCATCATGCAAGCCCTTTTTGGAGATGATCCCATAGCATCCTGCTCCATGAGGCTTTATGTTTTCAACAGCTATCATAAACCAGTTTGCAAGGTCGTGGAGATACTTGTCCCTTTTCTTTTCAGAAAGTGGAGTCATTTGGGTAATCGCTATTCCCAAATCCTCGGATTCAAACTCTTCAATCACATTGCTTAGGTAATTTTCGGTCAATTCCAAGTCAGAGTCTAAAAATAGCAATATTTCACCTTGGGCCTCTTCTGCACCTCTATTTCTTCCAGGTCCAGGAAGTCCGCCTTCTACAACAATACAACCATATTCCTTAGCGATCTCTCTAGTATTATCATCTGATTGCGCATCAGCAACAATAATTTCATAATCAGTAAAATCTTGTGATTTTATGCTTTCAAGCAATTTAGGAAGATATTCCTCTTCGTTGTATGTAGGTATGATAATACTAATTTTCATTTAATCATCTCTTATTATTAGATATTGTTGAATTGTTTTTATTTGAATTGTTTTTATTTGAATTGTTTTTATTTGAGTTGTTTTTGTTTTTATTTTATTGTATTTATTTAATAATTATTATTGCTTATAAATAATGATATTTTTTTAATGATTCTATAAGTATGAATATATGTTCCAGCTAAGTGAATACCAATCACATTTTCCCTTCAAATCAATGGCTAAGTTATTTAACAATTCCATCTCATTATATTGATTTGAAATGTAGAATGTTGTTTTATTTTCATGCTCTGTTAAATTTAATACATCGTATTGATTCAATCCATCAAGATCATGTGGGTGGCATATATCTAATTCATAAGAATCAGGACAAGCTCCATAAAATGCAATTGAAAACCTTAAGATGATGATTAGAATCAAAGCGATATGTGGAATCAAAATCTTCAAATACTTTTTAACTGATTTTCCGTTATCTCTCATTTTGCCTGATAAAACAGATTTAATTGTGATCAGTTCTTCAGTTAATTGGCTTTTAATTGCATCTCTTTTATATTTTTCAGTTATATAATCTGAAAATCCTTTAAGTATTTCATTATTGTACATCAATATGAGTATCCCATAAATTCCTCCAACTGTTGGAGTTGCAAATAATCCTCCATCAATGAGTCCAATTATGCCGATTGTGATTGCAACTGCCAAAAAGATTCTTGGGGCTGCCTTTCGTCTTTGCAATGAAAGTACCATGACAATATAATTGATTGGAATTAATATGAATAGAAGACCAATTAAATCTGGAGTGTAAGCACTTAAGGAGCTTCCGGTATGGATTCCCGCTGGAATGTAAGTTAAAAGCATTCCAAGAATCATTCCAAATATTCCTTTGTATAAGTGGGAATGGAGAATGCTTGTGCTTGTTTCACTTGGATTCATGATTACAATAATTGTGTTCCAGTCTATTCCAAGTGAATTCCTTAAGTAAAATTCCATAATCAGTCCAGCTATTGCAGTAAAAAGCAATAGGATTAATGATAATTTTAAGTAAAAATCCTTATCTTTTAGCATTTCTGGAGTATTGAGATTCTTAAAATAGCTGTGTATTCTTTCATTATCTCCAAGTGTGGATAATATTATGGTAATTCCTAAAAGGACAAAAAAGAGAATGTCTTTTCCTTTTGATGATCCCATTAGAATCGGTTGGGTAAATGGTCTTATGAATTGGTCTATTCCACTTAAGAAGAATAGGAGAGTTCCAAAAATGATTAGAATTATTCCAAAAGGAATGTATTTATTTGTTTTCATAAGAATTTCCCCATAGCAAAAGCCATTTTAATTTTTCAATTTCTAAAAATCCATATTTTCAAATATTTATTTAAAACATGAAATACAATATTATTATAAGTTTTATTAATCATATAATTTATAAATTTTTATATTTTAACTTGAATTATTATATTTTAAAGTGTTATCATGTTTCCAATTAGCTTTTATATAGGTTTGATTTTAATAGGAATATTTGCAGGATTCGCTTCAGGATTGCTTGGAGTAGGTGGAGGATTCCTAATGGTTCCTCTGCAATTCTTCTTATTCGATTCTGTGGGAGTGGACCCTTCACTTGCTATGATGATATCCTTGGGAACCAGTTTGGCAATCATCATTCCAACAGCTTCATCTGGAGCTTATCAGCATCAGAAAAAGAACAAGTCTATTGTAAAGCCAGCTATCAGATTAGCTGTTTTTGGAATTATTGGAGGATTTTGCGGTGGCCTTCTTGCAAATGTTGTTCCTTCAAGAATCTTGCAGATTATTTTTGCATGCTTACTCTTTATTGTAGCTTTGGATATGCTATTTGGATCTCGAACTGATGGTGAAAAGGCACTTATTGACTTCAATTTATTGAATGCAGCTATTGTAGGTTTTTCAATAGGAATTGTATCTGGCTTGCTTGGTGTAGGTGGTGGTGTCTTCTTGATTCCTGCCCTTTGCATATTGTTTGGATTCAGCTTGATTCAAGCTATTGGAACATCTTCAGTCTTCATAGCATTGACAGCTATTGGAGGACTCATTTCATACATTTACACTGGCTGGTCAGTTAATCCAATGCCATATTCATTAGGTTATGTGAGTTTGGTGAATTTTGTTCTCATTGTACTGTTTTCAGTGCCTATGGCAACAGTTGGTGCAAAATTAGTTTATAAAATGCCTAAGGAAAGACTAAAACAGATATTTTCCATTATCTTGATTTATATGGCAATAAAAATGATCGGATTTGATCCAATAGCTATTCTATTGGGATTGTAAAAAATAGAATACCTTAAAAAAAGTTAAAAAATAGAATACCTTAAAAAAAGTTAAAAAATAGATATTGGTAATTTATAAATTATATTCTTTTAGTGATTATAAGGAACTCACATCCTCTTTTTCTTTAAATACGACTCCAGTTCCTCTAATAACCACCTGAGATATGTTTTCTCCCATGCTTGGACCTAATGTTTCAATTGCCATATTCATGTTCAATAGGCCATTGCACCCATCTGCCTTTAATTGCTTAATTAATTTCAACAATGCCTTGTCTTCAGCATTTTTAGCACAAATGAGCAATTCCTTTTCCAATGAGTCTTCAATTCCTGATTTTATTTCTTCTCTTCGTTTAAATGAAAAGATATGGCTTGATTCGTAGATTCCTTTATACTCAAGTATGTTTAAGTCTTTAGGAGAATCCTCCATAGTCAATAATAGGACTCCTAAATTATTCATATCAAGTTTCCCATCATAAAAACTGTGTACCCTGTTGCTTTTCTTTTCTTCAATTTTCTCTTTTAGCTTTGTCTTTTTATTAAAGATTTTTTCATATAAATTCCATATGGAGTGTGTAATCTTCTTAAAGACACCTGTAACGTGGGAGATGATAGCTAAAACAGTTGCGATAAGGAAATAATTCACAGCAATTGGAAATGCCGCTTGAAGGATTATGACTATGCTTCCTGCTGTAATTACATTGAATCCTAAAGTCGGGTTTGATATGATGAATCCATAGACAACTGTAATTAAAAAGAGAATGAATGCACTAATTGCACCGGTACTTTCTTCAAGATACCTTTTTGCAGCTAGACTTTCAGCATATCCTGCAAAAAGTGGAGATAAGACCAATCCGAAATTCCATCCGTAAATGTCAAAGTGAGTGTATAGGCAAATCACATAGGTGACTATACCTACTATTATCCCTATATCAATACATCCCAACTCTTTTAGGAATACTTTTCTCTCTTCCTCATCCTTGAGACGTTTATAGATGGATAAATCATTTAGTTTTCGTTTGATTTTATTCAGCATTTATTCACTCATTAAAAGTTGATTAAAAAAATAGTTTAAAGTTTATTCGTAACTTACAGCGGTTCCATATGCAGTTACTAAAATGGTGTTTCCCATAGTGCCTCCAAGGTTGTTATAGGATATCTTAAGCCCTATGATTCCGTTGGCACCAAGTTCCTTTGCCTTGTTTTCCATAATTTGGAATGCTTCATTTCTTGCTGATTCAAGCTCTTCAGCATAAGTGCTGGTTCTTCCTGCCACAACGTCTCTAACTCCAGAGAATAAGTCTTTATATATGTTGGATCCAATTAATGATTCTCCATTAACCAATCCATGATATTTTACAATGGTTTTGTTTTCTAAAGTACTTGTTGAGGACAATAACATTTTATCACTTAAAATTGTCTGATTTTAAAAAAATAATTATAATTTGACTTTTTGTTTAAAAAAATATTGTTAGCTATTAAGTTTAATTAATAGCCATTTATTGTGTTAATTGTTTTTTATGGTTAATTTATTTAAAGAACATGAAGTATGCCCATACGAGAATGAACACTACGATTACACCAAATAGCATTAATCTGCTTTTTTTAATGTTCTTTTGTTGTTGTTCTAATACTTTTTGACAATCTGCAGAGCAGACTCTTTCTTTCATTGGTATTGGGCTGCCGCATACTGGGCAATGTTTATGTGGTTCTACCATATTTCTCACCTTTTTTAATTTTTTGATTATTAATAAGTTTGATTTACTTAAATTTAATAAATTATAATTTTATTAAATAATTTTAATCAATCATATAAAAATTATATTCTATTATTTTAATATTGATTTAATATTATTTAAAAATTGTCTAAACTTAGATATTAAAGAATTTTCTTGTTGTTTCACTTACCTTTTTGCCAAGCTCTTCACTATCCATACCTTTGTACTCAGCTATTGTATTCAGGATATGTGGCAAGTATTCAGGTTTGTTCTTGTTTGATTTTGGCTTTTTAGGGAAGTTTCTTGGAATCAGGAAAGGTGCATCAGTTTCTATCATCATCTTCTCAGGTGGAATCACTGTTACAGCTTCCTGCAATGATTGACCTCTTCTCTCATCACAAATCCAACCGGTCACTCCAATGGAGCAGCCTAACTCAAGGTATTTTTCAGCTTCCACTTTAGTTCCTGTAAAGCAATGGACACAAGCCTTTTCACACATATTAGGATATTTTTCAAGTATTTTAACTAAATCTTCATGTGCTTCACGTTCATGCAGGAATAGTGGCATATCCAATTCATCTGCAAGCTTCACTTGCTCTTCAAACCATTTTCTTTGAACATCCTGAGGAGAATAGTTTCTGTTATAGTCAAGACCGCACTCTCCAATAGCCACTACACAGTCCTCTTTTGCAAATTCCCTTAATGTTTCTATTGTACTGCCATCACAGGTCTTTGCATCGTGAGGATGGACTCCAGCAGTTGAGAATAAAACTCCTTTGAATTGGTCTTGCTTTGCGAACTCAAGAGCAGTTTTGCTTGATTGGATATTGGTTCCAGTAATGATGAACTGGCTTACTCCAACATCATTTGCATTTCTTATGATTTCTTCTCTGTTTTTATCAAAGGACTTGTGCATCAAGTTTAATCCTATATCAATTAATCCAGTCATTTAAATCACTTAAACAAACTTTTAGAAAAAGTTTGATCAAAATAATCTTCATTTTGATGTAGAAAATTCTTAAAAAAAGTTTGAACAAAATTTTTCTTTTTATAAATTAAAAAAAGTAAATGTGTTACTTATTCGGAAATAACACGGGTTCCTATTTTTTCACCTTTAATAGCTCTAATTAGGTTTTGAGGTTCATTACCATTAGCTATTACGGTTTCTAAATTGGAACGCTTAATCATTTGAATTGCAGTTGTGTCAATGAATTCATAGGTTCCTGCCTTTACATCGTTTCCGCTGATGATTCCCATCATGTCAGAAGCTGTGATTTCCTCAATGAGTTCTGCATCATCGTACTTTTTAGGGTCTTTAGTGTA
>NZ_CALDKF010000020.1 GCF_937898925.1 uncultured Methanobrevibacter sp. | reverse complement strand
CATCATCAATTTCATCCTGAGCAGATGCAGAATCAACCACAACCGGCTCATCTTCAACAACAGATTCCAAAGAATCGCTTACGTCTTCGGAAACCGCATCAACTGCAACGGCATCATCGCTTGCATCCACAACATCCGTGGACACATCCTCTGCAGCGCTTGCAGCTCCGATTATACAAAATATAAGTATTAAACATATGCATATCTTTTTAAAACTCATATTATCACAAAATTATAATTTTTTTATTTTCAAAATTCCTCACCTTTCCATCAGGAAAGGTAGAAAAGAATATCCAGAAAATTTCTTCAATAAGTCCTATAGGTTCTCATGATTTTTATGTTTCTTTGGTAAAGAAACATAATTTATCTAAAAACAGCTGCATTGTATGATGATCTAAAAAAGCATTTTTTTAGTGAAATTTTAATAGGGTAATTTTTATTTTAAAGCAAAATTATCCAGTTATTCACTTTAAAACTAGATTTTAATTAGTTATATCCGAAAAAAAATCATTTGTTTGAATTAAGCATCAAATGACTTTCTCTACCTAAAAATTTTTTAACTGAACTTAGTTTAGTAAACTTTATATAAGTATATATGTATATATAATAAATGTAAAATTCATTTGAGTAGTCACCAATCTAGCTTGATAAGAACTTATTTTTTTATCAAGATTATTTGAATGGATTTAGGAAAAACAGATGTTTTTCCCATTTTTCGGTAAGTCTCATTAGGATTTTTCATGTCTTTACCAAAAACACATAAAAATCTATAAAAAACATATTCTACTTTTCCACCTTATACTCCATTCCATCCAAAGTGAAATTGATGATGATATTTATCACCTGATTCTCAATAATCACACAATCATCCTCTTTTTCACACTCCCCAATCCAATCATCAAAGACCATCACATTATGCATAGCACCCATATAAATCTCCTTCAGCCTCCTTGGATTTGTCTTCATATACGCCTCACGAACCCTTGTCTTTCCTCTTCCCTGCAGCTCATCAACAATATCAGCCCCCAAGCCTATATTGCTTGCATGGAACTTACGCAGAGCATGAGACCTAAAAAACCTATAATGCCCTACGAATCCCATATCCAGCTTATCATTCACCTTCTTGAAACTATAGATCAAGGAACTGTCAGTAAAGTCAAAAAGCCTATCATCCAAAGACAAGCCCTTTCTTGAAATCAGATACTTCACAATATGATGACTTGCTTCAGGAGAGCAAAATGCATAATAGAACTTATTGGTCTTTATCCTCTTAAGATAAAATGCAGGAACAATATCCCTCCTACCAATCAAGCAATTCAAAACATCATCAATTGAACCCCCATCATGATACTCATCACTTGCCTTTACAAAATCACCGACAGTAAGGGAAAGGGTTTCCGCCTTGGCACAGCCACTGCTTGAAATGAAAAGAACAAGCGCCCTAAAAGCATTAGATGAAATGGAACAGACATTCCTGATGTCACCTCTTGTAGGCAAGTCATAATATGAGGATAGATACTCCCCATCAAACTTAATGTCATTCAAATAGGGCAATTCAATTTCAAAATGCCTATAGAATGTCTTGATTCTGGAAAAATAGGTTCTGACAGTGCTGATAGCCAACCCTGAATCCAATAAAAAAGACCTGAAATCCAACAATCTGCTTTTAATTTTCCTGCTCTTAAGCGAAATTCCTTCATCTTCCTCAACAATTGCCTCATCCATAAGTGATTCAATAGCCATATCATGAAAGAACTCATACTTGGCAATTGCAGACCTGTAGGACTTAAGCGTGGAACACTTAATGTTCCTATTTGAACAAAATCTTTTCAATAATTCTTCAGACATCATCATGATAAAAAAAATATTTAAAAAAAGGACAAAATGGAGTTATTTTCATAAATAGTAAACTATACATTAACCATTACTTCTCAAACGCTCTCTAAACATATATGAACTCAAAAAAACAATAT
>NZ_CALDKF010000019.1 GCF_937898925.1 uncultured Methanobrevibacter sp. | reverse complement strand
GAGAGCGAGGAATATGATGAAGAGGATTTTGATGAAGGTGAAACATCAGAATTCTACTACGAAGTCTTCGAATTGCATCCTGAAATAAGAAAGGACCATCTTGTATTGCCTGTCGGCAAGAAATTTGTAGGAAATTCATTTGACATTCTACTGGAAGACAAATACCTATTCACTGCAACTGTTGGCAAAAGAGGTTATGTGAAACTTCATAAGAACCTTGACTTGACTGATGAAATCATAGATGGTTTGGATAAGGGATTAAGGGTCGTTGCGAGAGTCAGAGATTAAGCATATTATTAACTTTTCATGATTATTTAGAAATAGAGGAGATATAATGAAGATAGGAGCTTCAATGTTAGCAACAGAAGACAGAACAATGGAAGAAGCTTTAGAATACTTTGACAGCAATAAATACATTGATTATGTTGAAATAGTGCATGATTATCCTTATAGAGAAATCAATGATGATGCTGAGCTAGTGGATCTCATAAATTCATATGACTTGAAATATACTATTCACGCTCCATTCATTGACATCAATATCGCTTCCTTAAATCCTGCGATAGCAGATTTTTCAGTAAGAGAAATTGAAAGATCAATTGACCTTGCAAACATGATTGACAGCAATCTTGTTGTTGTTCATCCAGGAATTCTTGGATTCCATGGAAGAGGAAGAGAAGATTTGGTCTATAAAATATCAGAGGAACATCTTGAAGTCATAGGCAACTATGCAAAAGACAGTGGAGTAGATGCATGCATTGAAAATCTTCCTAACATCACTGACTTCATGTTCATGGATGTGAATCAACTGAATGATACATTAGTTAAACTTGACCTTCCTATGACTATGGATATAGGTCATGCCCATACAAATGGCTTCACTCCAGAGGAAATTTACTTCGACTCAATTAAACACATACATGTGCATGATAATCCTGGCAATGATGACTCACACCTTGCATTAGGTGATGGGACTTTTGATGTAAATGGGTTCTTTGATGTATTTACTAAGAAAAAGTACGATGGCATCTACATGTTAGAGTTAATTTCTACAGATTTTGTAGAAAAAAGTTTAGAATATATGAAAAATTTAGGATTGATTTAAAAAAAACTTAAAAAAATTAATTATACAAATTAGCATATATGAAAAATAAGAAAATAAATTATATTAGAATTTTATTAAAATTATATTAGAATTATAATTAATTACAAAAATTACAAAAATACATAAAACAAAAAAGGTTAGAATATGTGGAATGAAGAAATAGAATGCATGTCAAGAGAAGACATTTTTGAACTTCAATTGAAGAAGTTGCAGGCTACTGTAAAAAGGGCTTTTGACAAGATTCCATTTTACACAGAAAAGTATACAAATGCAAATGTTTTCCCTGAAGACATAGAAACCTTAGATGATATAGTAAAGTTACCATTCCTTACTAAAGATGATTTAAGAGCATGTTATCCATTTGGAATGTTTGCAGTTGATAAAAAGGAAATCATAGAGGTTCACTCATCTTCTGGAACTACTGGAAAACCCGTAGTGAGCGGATACACACAAGGAGACATTGACAATTGGGGTGAAATCGTAGCAAGAGGACTTACCATGATGGGCCTTGACAGTGATGACATTATCCAGAATACACATGGTTACGGTCTTTTTACCGGAGGATTCGGTGTTCACTATGGGGCTCACAGATTAGGGGCTACAATCATCCCTATTTCTACTGGACAGACAAGAAGACAAGTTGAAATCATGGCAGACTTCGGAAGTACCTGTCTTATCTTCACTCCATCCTATGGTATCTACTTAGGAGAAGTTGCTAAGGAAGAGGGAATAGATTTCGATGAAATTGGTCTTAAAGCTATAGGTTTCGGAGCTGAAATGTGGACAGCTGAAATGAGAGACAGAATCGAAGAGACATTTAAGACCAAAGCTTATAACATTTACGGCCTTACAGAATTGATGGGTCCAGGTATTGGTATGGAATGCTGTGCACAGAACGGCTTGCACATTGCTGAAGATTTCTTCTATCCGGAAATCATTGATCCAAAAACTGGAATCACATTACCTGAAGGCACTCACGGTGAATTGGTATTAACTAACCTTGAAAGAGAAAGCATGCCTGTAATCAGATTCAGAACCAAGGACCTCACTGCACTTCACTATGACACTTGTGAGTGTGGTAGAACCCTTGCAAGAATGGAAAGGATTACCGGCAGATCAGATGACATGATTAAAGTGAAAGGAGTTGCTGTATTCCCATCACAAATCGAAAAGGCACTTCTTAAGGTCAGCGACATCGAGCCTCACTATCAAATCATCGTTACAAGACCAGACATAATGGATGAAATTGAAATTAAAGTAGAAGCTTCTGAAGCTCTTTTCTCAGACGACATCAAAGAGATGATGGGTGTAAAACGTAAAATTGGTGAATACATTCAAAATGAGATTGGAATTGCAGTAAATGTTAGTTTAGTAGCACCTAAGAGCATTCCAAGAAGCACAAAAGGTAAAATACAAAGAGTGATTGATAAACGTAATTTACATTAATTAGGGAGTTTTAAAATGTATAAAATAACACAATTATCCATATTTTTGGAAAACAAAAGAGGGAATCTTTATAACACATTAGATTTGCTTGCTGCAAATGACATAAACATAAGAGCTTTATCATTAGCAGACACAACTGAATTCGGTATTTTAAGATTGGTTGTTCAAGACCCTGTAAAAGCTAAAAAAATACTTGAAGAACACTGGTACATTGTTAAAAACACTCCAATCGTTGGAGCTGAACTCGATGATACCCCTGGTGGATTGTCTTCTGTATTAAAGATATTGAATGATGAAGAGATTGATCTTGAATATCTTTATGCATTCACTCATGAAAAGACTGAAAAAGCTATTCTATTATTGCAAGCTGAAGATTTGGACAATCTTATAAACATTTTAACTGCTTATAAGGTTCCTCTTGTACCGGCTGAAGAAGTTTATAATTTATGATTAAATTATAAACTTATTTTTTCTTTTTTTAAAATCAAATTAACCAATCCACACCAAAAAATCTTTTTTTAAAATCAAATTAACCAAACAAATGTGAATCTTTTTTTAAAATCAAGTTTTAATCAACCAATGCAAAAAAATCCTTTTTTTTAGATTATTAATTTGATTAAAAATAGTGCCAATTAAAAAAAAAGTAAAAAAAGTAAAAAAAAGTTAAAAAAATAAGTAAAATAAGCTAAAATAAGCTAAAATCATTTATCGTTCTTTAGACTTTCCTTTACATCATCAGTGAGTTTTCTAATCTCATTCGCTGCATTTTGGAACTTTTTAGTCTCATAATCATTCATATGAATAGGAACAATCATTGCATTACCCTTTTTGGATAAAACGGAAGGAACACCTAAGGAAACTCCTTTGACACCAGCAATTTCACCATCCAAATATAAGCTTACAGTCAATATCTTATGGGAATTTGTAATAAGTGTAATAATCAAGTTGGAAATAGCATAGGCAGGACCATATTCAGTAGCACCCTTTTTGGAAATGATAGTGTTTCCTGCATTCCTTAGAGTCTGAATAATCTCCCTAATGTCCAATTCCACCTCTCTAATAAAGTATTTCAAAGGAATATATATTTTATCAACATTGATTACTCCATTAAACATATTCTTTCCAATTGATGTTATTCCTTCTTCAATAATGATTGTCTTAATTTCATTTGTATAATTGAGAAATGGTGATTCCTCAAAATC
>NZ_CALDKF010000018.1 GCF_937898925.1 uncultured Methanobrevibacter sp. | reverse complement strand
TATGTTGAATCAATCATTATCAAAAAAGGTTGCTGCTAATAGAAATTTAACAATTTCTTATTCCAATTTGTTAAATAATAAACCTCCGGCTAACAGATTCAAATATAATGGTTTGAATTATAATTTCACTCAATACTGGGAAAATAGTGTTACTGGTGAAATTTTTAAACAAGGTAGAGGCTGTGATCAGGTATTTTTACCTACTGGATATAATTATACCGTTGTCTTAACTGCTCAGTATGAAACTTATGAAGATACTTTTGTAAATATTTCTTATATCGTTAAAGACAGTTCTGGTGATGATGTAAATATAACTGAAACCTATAATATACCATACCCTGGTTCTTTTTATGAAGTATTTGTATCTAAAAATAATTTTACCAATCTGAATAAAACATATAAGGGATACACTCTTGATGGTTATGAGTATTACTTAGATCATTGGGAAGATGGTGACGGTAATGTGGTAGATTCCACTAAAAGTTATAACCATGGATATACTGGAGAGAATTACACTGTAACTTATAAGGCAATCTATAAGGCTAAAGGAAATCCATCTAATATTACTGTTAAATTAGTTGGTTTAAAAGATATAAATGGTAATGATGTCAATTCTGAATTAACTAACAAAATTGACCCTGGTGTTACATGGATTATTCATTACGCTATGTTTGAAGATGAAATAGACAGATATAAAACATATGATGCTAATGGAATTCATTATACATTTAAACATCTCTTAGATCCTGAAGGTGTACCAATCACTGATCCAGAAAGTTATGAAAGAACTTTAAAACCTAATGGAACAGATTATACTGTAGTTTATACTGCAGTTTATGATGAAGAAGTTATTGGTAATTTCACTTTAATCTACACTGATAAGTTTGGTCATGGTAGTGGTAGTTGGAGTAGTATAAACAATTATGGTGTTGACTTTACACACACTTTCAGAACTCCTGCGGATCTTCCATCTGGCGCAGTATTTTTATACTGGGAAAGAGAAGATACCAAGGAAAAATATTATCCAAATTCTTCTGACCAATACCAATATACTATTACATATAAAGAATTTGCTGGTAAAGATGTAAAAGTTTATGTAAATGCTGTCTATGACCTTAAGACTAGTATTGAACTTGAAGAGATTACTGGCTATGTTGGTGATGTTGTAGATATTGTAGCTAAAATCACTGAGAATGTTAATAATACTCTTGTTCCTACAGGCGGAACTGCTACTTTAACTATTGATTACAGCAACAAGCTTAGCAATGGTTTATTAGGTGCAAGTACTTACACTCAGACTGTTGAAGTAGTTGATGGTCAAGCTGTATTCAAGGATGTTAAACTTGAAAATCCTGGTACTTACGCTTATAAAGTAGAATATAGTGGATATGAATATAATCAACATTCTGAAGGAATTAACGACTATCTTTCTTCTGAAGCAGAATCTAAACTCAATATTTTACCATTAAACACTACAACCACTAGTGAAGATGTTTCTGGTACAGTCGGTGATAAGAAAGATATTACCGCGGATATCGTTGATCAAAATGGTGACCCTGTACAAAACGGTACAGCTGTCTTAAAAGTTAATGGTAAAGAATACACTGCTGAAGTAAAAGATGGAAAAGCTGTATTTGAAGGTGTTGAATTAACTGAAAACACCACTGCTACTATTGAGTATTTAGGAAACGATTATTATAATCCTTCCAATACCACTATTCAAATTACTGTAACCGCTCCTGAGGAACCAGAAGAACCTGAGGAACCAGTAGATGAACCTGTGGATGAGCCTGAAGAAGAACCTTCCACTCCTGTAGCAGAAAAAGCTGTTCCTGTAATGCCTGCAGCTGGTAACCCAATTGCTTTAGTAGTTGTTGCTTTATTAAGCTTAGTTTCAACTGTCTCTTTCGGACGTAAAAAATAAATTTTTAGAAGATTAATTTCTTCTATTTTTATTTTTTTTTAAAAATTATCTTTTTATTTTTTTATTTTTTTTAAATTCTTTTTTGTACTATTTTTAACTATTTTTAAAGATCATTTTTTTCTATTGACTTTACTTGATATTTTTTATGAAAATTTTGCTAATAAATTTCATTCAATTTAATTAAATAGGTGATTGATTATTTGAGAAGTATTATTAATTTTTATTAATTTAAAAAAAGGTTACTTTAATTAAATGATATGTAACTATTATTTTTAATTTGATGTATATCTCTATCTACATATCTTAATATATATTCTATAAAAAAAGAAAAAATAGTATAAATAGAATAAATCAAAATTAGTTTATTCCATTTATTTTAAAAAAATTCTAATTGATTAAATTAGATTAGACTTCAGTTGCATTCACTACATCATAATAAAATGCATCCGGCTCTTCAGATAGTTCTTTTGTGAATTTAAGCTCGAATTTACCATCTTTTGTAGAGTCTATTTTAGAGTCATAACTGTCTAAAAGATCATTTCCCTTATAGAAATTTACCTTGATTTCAATATTCTTATAGTCCTTCCCATTAACAGACTTTATGCTTTGGCTGAATGAATACTCATTCTTGTCTGCATTCCAGCTTGTTGTTGGTTCGATTGAATAATCAAAGAGGTCTGTATATGCTGAACTTTCTGGAATGAAAGTATTGGAAAGTGCTAAAAAGGCCCCAATGGCAACTACTGCAACGATTATTGCAATCATGACTATTGTAATTTTCTTATCCATGCTTAAGCTCCTTAATATTTTTTATATTTTCTCCATAAATTTACTTTTTGATTTTAGCGCTTGTCATTGCATCATCAGATACAAAATAATACTTGTAAATAGGCTCTTTTACTTTGTATTTTCCCCAAACAGCATGATATCCCTTAACATAAACCCATTGGGTAAATGATACATGACCTCCAACCACTTTTGGTCTTAAAATCCAACCGTACTTTTGTCTCCAACCGTATTTCCAAACTATTCTATAACCAACCACCTTCTTTTTCAAACCTTTTCCAGAAATCTTGAGGCATTGATCTTTATTTAGAATAGTCATTTGATTAGTGATCAAGTCATTCTTCAAGTCATTTAGACTATTATTGGCGAGGATGATTGCTTTTTTGGAAAAGTATGAATTGAATTCATCAATTGTGAAGTTAATGTTTCCTTCAGTTGAATCAGCTAAAAATATATGAGTGTCTGTTACCTTGCTTATTACTGTCCAATGCTCACATCCATTGATGTTTAAATGAATTATGTTGTTTTCCTTAAGGCTTTTGGTGTCAACTTCAACTCCATAAGCGCTGAAGCCATAGTATTTTGCAGCATCAATCAAGGATTGCATGCTTGTTCCATTCAAGCTTGTGTTTGTATGTTTGGACACCTCATTTAAGTTGAGATTAAGCCCATTTCGGTTTAATGCAGTTGCAAGAGATGCAGGTCCACAACTGTAATTGTCATTTGCCATAACAACTCCTGTTGTGTCCTTTTGCTTTTCTTCAACTATTTCATCGATAGTTTCTGTTTCCGTTTGCGCTGTTTTTTCCATTTCATCAGATTCAAGATTATCAATATCTGAACCATTCAATTGATTTAAACTTAAATCATTATGGATTGTATCATTAATTTCCATTGAATCGGTATCGCTTGCTGAGATTTGGCCGATTATTAAAAACAATGATACGATGCATATGATTAAAATGCTTCTATTTATTTTCATCATTATTTTTCTCCTATTTTTTTAACTTAGCTTTCGAAAATGGATTAAAAGCAAATCATGATTTAAAGGTTAAAATTAATTCAAGTATAGTAAACTTATTATAAATCTTTTATTTTGTAAACTATTTATTATAAATAGTTTATTTTTGATATAAATTGATTTCCTTTTAAAACTAAGTTAATTTTTAATTTAAAATAGGATATATTTAAATTTAAGCATTTTTAAAGTTTATTTTTCTATTTTAATTGTAATATGTTCTTTAAATTGGAATTTACGAACTAATATCAATTTTATAATGATTTAGTAATTCTTCAAATGTTCTATTCCCTTATCCAATGATATTTTTATATAGTATTATAAACAAATTTATCAATTGATATTTTATTTAAGAAAATTTTTTACAAATTTTAAAGAAAATTTAAAAATTTATATTTATTGATTTATTTATGTGATTGAAATGGAAAGAGTAAATATTTTGGTAGAGGCGCTACCTTACATTAAACAGTTTTACAATAAAAAGGTCATGATTAAGTACGGAGGCCATGCTATGGTGGATGATGAGGCAATGGCTTCTACAGCACGAGATACTGTATTATTGAAATATGTTGGAATGCAACCTATAGTTGTTCATGGAGGAGGCCCTGAAATTACCAGATCCATGAAGAAATTAGGAAAGGAACCTAAATTCATCAAGGGATTAAGGGTAACTGATGAGGAAACCATGAGCATTGTAAAAATGGTTCTTGTAGGTAACATCAATACAGATATCGTATCTCAAATCTGCTTGCATGACGGTAAAGGTGCTGGATTGTCTGGTAAGGACAATAAGCTTATTGAAGCATGCAAAAAGATTCATAAGATAAAGGATGAGGAAACCGGTGAGATTGAAGAGATTGATTTAGGTTTGGTTGGTGAAATCAAAAGAATCAATCCTGAAATTCTTGAAATGTACACTGAAAACGATTTCATTCCAGTTGTTTCCCCTATTGGAATTGCTGAAGACGGCACTACATTGAACCTTAATGCAGACACTGTAGCTGGTGCAATAGCTGGTGAAATGGATGCAGAAAAGCTAATCATTTTAACTGACGTTCCTGGTGTCTTAAGAGACCCAAGCGATCCTTCAACCTTAATTCAAAGAATTCATGTTGATGAGATTCCTGCTCTTGTAGAAGAGGGAATCATCTCTGGAGGTATGATTCCTAAGATTGAAACCTGTATTGATGCATTAAACAATGGAGTCAAATCAGCACATATCTTGGATGGAAGAATCAAACATACCTTGCTTCTTGAAATCTTTACAAAAGAAGGTATTGGAACTATGATTTACAAGTAAATGATTCCATTTGCTTTTTCTTAATTTTTTTTACTTTTTTTTATTTTTTTCATTTCATTTAATTTTATTCATGATTGGACTGAATTTCATCTTTAAGGGGTGATTTGATGGATAACAATAAAGTTTTAATAATATGTTTAACCGTAATAGTCGTTTTAGGCATTTTTCTTGGGGCATTTTACATTATGAACTCCAATAATTCAAATGACATGTCTGACAATAGCGATTTGAACTTGTCTGATGTAAGCGAAGACAACAGTTCTGAGATAAAAAAGGCATACATGGATTCTGATTCCCAACCAGCTAAGCATTATGATGATTGGCAGAAGGATTATGAAACCGGATTGTATGATGAGTATGGAGACCCTATTTACCGTTCCGTATTTTCCACTTCCGGTGGTCAGTATGATCCTGGAATATATGAAGCTTACTGGTCTTCAAATGGACCTATCAATGAAACAAGGATAGGTTAATACTTAAAATTCTTTTTTATTATTTATTTCTATTTTTCTCTTCTTTCTTATTCTTTTTAGTATATTTTTGTTCATTTTTTTAGCATATTTTTTCAATTTCTTTCCTATTTATTATTTATATAATAAAAAATATAGTATTATTATAATAAATTATTGGAGAATAAAAATGCATAAAACTCATTATAAACTTCTTGTTTGTTTGATGATTTTCCTTTGTTTAATTGTCATTCCAACATCATTCGCAGCAGATGCTGATGCATATTCAATGGATGATTCTATCATCTATGAAGATTCATTGAATTTTGCTGATGATGAGATTTCATTAGAATCAGTTGATGTTGAGGATGATGTCTTAGATAGCAGTGCATCAAATGACATTCTTTCTGCAGATTACTATTTTGACAGCAATGCTTCAAAAGATGGAAATGGGACAAAAGGAAATCCATACAAATATCTAAACGGTTCCAGAATAAACAACAATTCTGTAATTCATTTAGCTAATGGAGTTTATAGTGTAGCTTTGCCTCAGGATGTCAATAATGTAAAGATAATCGGACAAGATGCCAGTCAGACAATCATTAGGAATATTATGAAGAAGGCATTTAATGCATATGGAACTTTCACTCTAATAAATCTCACTTTAAATGGTGCTGAAATCTATAATTACGGTAAAATAAACGCTTCAAATGTAATATTCACTAACGGAGATGGGCAATTAGGTGCAAATAACGATGCTTATGGTGGAGCTATTTATTCCAAAGGAATTTCCTATTCTGTTTATTTGAATAATTGCAGTTTCTATAAGAATTCCGCAAGATATGGTGGAGCTATCTATTCTAGTTCCAGCACAGTAAAAATAACAAATTGCAGATTCTTTAATAATTCTGCAAGTGTTGGCGGTGCCATTTATGCATATGGCACCAATCTGGAAATCACCAATTGTGAATTTATCGATAACAATGCAAGTGTTGGTGGGGCTTTAACATTATTGGATTCCAGTTCTAAAATAAGCAATTTAACTGGAATCAACAACACTGCAAGCAATGATGGCGGTGTAATCTATCAGATGTATGGAAATCTAACTGTTTCCAAATCCACTTTCCTATCAAATAATGCTAGAAACGGAGCAGGAATATCTGTAGTTGGCACTAAAACCCTTTCAATAACCAACAATACATTCATCAACAATTCTGCAATGGGATATGCTGGAGCAGTATATTATCTTTTCAACAACAAAAGCAGTTTAGACAATTTCTATGAAAACAACACCGCATCAGATTCTCTTTACGCTAATCTTTATAACACTTCCCATTTTGATTTCATAATCCAAGATAATGACTATGCAATGTATGCTTATAATTTAAGCAATGGAAGCTTGCCAAGCAATTACAGTTCTGTATCCAAAGGTTATGCGACTTCCATTAAAAGGCAAGCTGGAGGAGGCAATTGTTGGGCTTTTGCTACAATTGCAACCTTGGAATCCTGTATTCTAAAAGCCACTGGAGCATCCCCTAATGATATTGACTTGTCAGAAGAAAACATGAAAAACATTGCTGAGCTTTATTCGGTTTACGGCTGGGATGCGGAAACCAATGAGGGAGGATATCCTGATATGGCTTTAGGATACCTTTTAAGTTGGTTAGGGCCAGTCAATGATTCTGATGACAAGTATAATTATGCAAGTGTTTTATCTCCAGTCTTATCAAGCATAATGCATGTTCAGAATGTTTTATACCTAAAAAGAGATAGCTATACTGATAATGATATGATTAAACGAGCTATTATGGATTATGGGGCTGTTTTTACTTCAGTAAGAATAAAAGATGAAAAACACAATCCTCTTTATGTAGATAGTCCTGAAATTGGTTATTATCTTTATTATAATGGTACTAACAGAACTTGTGACCATGCAGTAAGCATCGTTGGATGGGACGATAATTTAGAGATACCTGGTGCTCCTGATAAAGGGGCTTGTATAATGAAAAACAGGTGGGGGGACTGGGGAAAGAATCATGGTTATTTCTATGTTTCATATTATGA